>JAKAPY010000048.1 GCA_021811925.1 Thermoplasmata archaeon
TATCTGCTTCTGCTCCGCAGAAAGCTTTCTAGGAACGACTACCTTGAGCGTCACGTATATATCGCCATTACCACGGCTGTTGAGCCTGGGCATTCCGAGAGAGCCCATCCTGAAGACGGTGCCAGGCTGTGTTCCCGGAGGGACCTGCAGCTTTGCCTTCGAGACCATTGTCGGTATTTCGACTTCACCGCCCAGGGCGGCAAGGGTGAATGGGACTTCAGCGGTGTAATAGAGGTTTTCTCCCTCCCTGTTGAAGACTTCGTGCTCGGTCACATGGATGACGACATAAAGGTCTCCGCTTGGCCCGCCGTTTGCTCCCGCCTCACCGGCACCCCGTATGCGGAGGCGCATTCCATCCTCAGCCCCTTTTGGAATTGAAACTTCTATGGTGGAAGTTGTCTGCTTCTTGCCTGTTCCGCCGCAGGACTTGCACCTCTCCCTGATAACCTTGCCGCTGCCCCCGCAGGTCTGGCAGGCCCTCACGGTAACGAAATGACCGCCAAGGGCAGTCTGCCTGTAACTGAGCTGGCCGCTGCCATGGCATGTTGGACACTGCTCCAGCTTGCCGTTTTCCGCTCCGGTGCCGCTGCACTTTTCACACCTGACATCCCGTGGAATTTCAAGCCGCCTGCTCGAGCCCTTGTACGCCTCGTCAAGCGAAATCTCCAGATCATACTGAAGTGACGCCCCAGTTTCGGGGTAAGTGCCTCGCCTGCCTGACGTGCCGCCGAAGAAGAAGTCAAAGAGTGAGCCTCCACCGCCGAAACCCATACCCCCGAAGAGATCGCTTATGTCCTGGAAGTGTGTGAAATTTGACCAGTCGAAGCCCCGTGACCCGAATGTCACGCCCTCGGATCCGAATGAATCGTAGTTCCTCCTCTTGTCCGGGTCCATAAGCACTTCGTATGCTTCGGAGACCTCCTTGAACTTCTCCTCTGCCACCTTCCTCTCGAGCTTGGAAACGTCCGGATGGTACTGCTGGGCGAGCTTCCTGTAGGCCCTTTTTATGTCGTCGGGACTGGCTGTTTTGCTGATGCCAAGTGTCTCATAGTAATCCTTCGTCATCGGGCCCGTACCTCAGTGTCTGCTCTACTTGTCATCAACTATCTTGTAGTTAGCGTCTACGTACCCGTCCCCGTCCTTGCCATCCTTCTTCTCATCGCCGGAAGGTGGGGGTGGCTGCTGCGATGCCTCCTGACTCGCTTCAGCCTGCTTCTGGTATATTTTGGATGAAACTTCGTATACCTTCTTTGACAGCTGGTCTGTCTTGGACTGCATGGCGGCGTCGTCTCCCCGGGCTATAATATCGTCGAGCTCCTTCAGCTCCTTCTCAATGGACTCCCTGTCCTCCTGGGATATCTTGTCCTTGAGGTCTTCAAGTGTTTTCTTCGTGCTGTAGGAGAGGCTTTCCGCCTTGTTTCTCAGTTCAGCCTTTTCCTGACTCTTCTTGTCTTCCTCCGCGAACTGATCCGCCTCCTTCATCATCCGGTCTATCTCGTCCTTGGAAAGCTTGGTGCTGGCGGTGATTGTGATGCTCTGTTGCTTCCCCGTCCCGAGATCCTTTGCGCTTACGTTCATAATCCCGTTGGCGTCGATATCGAATGTGACCTCCACCTGGGGAACTCCCCTGGGAGCAGGCGGTATCCCTATCAGGCTGAATCTGCCCAAGGTGACATTGTTGACAGCCATCGGCCTCTCGCCCTGGAGGACGTGAATGTCCACGCTCGGCTGACCATCGGAGGCTGTGGTGAAGACTTCTGCCTTTTTTGTGGGTATCGTAGTATTGCGCTCTATCAGTTTGTGCAGCACTCCGCCCTGTATCTCAACTCCCAGCGAAAGCGGTGTGACATCGAGCAGCAGAATGTCTTTCACTGTTCCCTCGAGTACTCCGCCCTGTATTGCAGCTCCCATGGAAACACATTCCATCGGATCGACTCCCCTGACTATCTTCTGCCCAAGCATTTCCTCTACGAACTTCTGAACGACGGGCATGCGCGTCGGTCCGCCGACCATTATGATCTTGTCTACGTTCTGCGGGGTTATCTTTGCATCAGCCAGTGACTGGGTGATTGGGTGCCTGCACCTTTCAATTATTGGCCTGATCAGATCTTCAAGCTTTGCCCTGGTGATTTTCATTGTAAGATGCCTGGGTCCGGATGCATCCTGCGCAATGAACGGGAGGTTGACTTCAGTCTCAACAATTGTGGACAGTTCCACCTTTGCCTTTTCGCATGCTTCTCGCACACGCTCGGCAGCCATTTTGTCGTTGTAAAGGTCGACGCCGGTCTCCGTCTTGAAGGTTGAAATGACGTAATCGACAAGCGTCTTGTCCATGTCCGTTCCGCCAAGCTGTGTATCGCCGCTTGTCGAGATCACCTCGAACACACCCTGTCCGAACTCCATGATTGTCACATCGAGCGTTCCGCCGCCAAGATCGAAGACAAGTATCTTCTGCTCTTTTTCTGACTTGTCGAGACCGTATGCGAGCGCGGCTGCAGTGGGCTCATTTATTATCCTCACAACTTCAAGGCCAGCTATCGTCCCAGCGTCTTTTGTTGCCTGCCTCTGGTTATCGTTGAAATAGGCAGGGACAGTTATCACTGCCTTCTGGACCGCAGACCCAAGGAATGCTTCCGCATCACGCTTTATCTTCTGCAGAATGAAAGCGGATATCTGCTGCGGGGTGTATTCCTTTCCCTGAATCCTGTACTTGTAATCTGTGCCCATCTTCCTCTTCGCTGCATATATGGTGCCTTCTGGATTGGTAATAGACTGCCTTCTTGCAGGCTCTCCCACAAGGACACCGTCTTTTGTGAATGCAACTACGGAGGGGAATGCCTTCCCACCGATGCTAGTTCCCTCGGCGCTTGGTATGATCGTGGGTCTTCCTCCCTCGATTACCGAAGCAGCCGAATTGCTCGTTCCCAGGTCAATACCTATAATCTTTGTCATCATTTCACCTCTGATATTCTAAATTTCATTTCGCTCCTTGTCATTCTCATCCTTCTTGGGAGGATTTCTGGAAACCCTGACCTTTGCGGGCCTCAGAACTTTTCCGCCAAGAGTAAAACCCTTCTGGTACACTTCGGTTATCTGGTTGTCCTCGTAGTCAGGGTTTTCCTCAACCACAATTGCCTCATGATAGTACGGATCGAACTTGCCGCCCGTCTGTATTTCCTTCAGGCCCTCTTCTGCAAGGATCTGGGTTATGTTGTTTCTGATCTTCTCGATACCGGCCCTGAACGCATCATGGCCGCCGTTTCCGTTCGACTCTGAAAGGCCCCGGTCAAGATCGTCAACAATTGTGACCAGCTTCCTCACCAACTTCTCAACCACATACTTGCTGTAATCTTCTCGTTCCCGTTCTATCCTCTTTCTGTAATTGTCGAATTCAGCCTGTATTTTCTTGAGAAGGTTCTCATAGTCCCTTATGACCCCTTCCTTCTCCTGAATGTTCTTCTTTAGACCCTCAACTTCGCCTGCCGCCCTCTTGTCCCTGGCGTCCTGTTCCTCAAGTCTGGGGGGGGCCGGGCTTTCGCCAAGTGCCTTCTCCTTCTTTTGCTCAAGCCTTGGGGCTGAATCCTTGATGTCATCCGAATTTACGACGGACTCCTCAGTGTCTGCCTCTTCCTCTCCAAGTCCGCCCGCTGCATTTGCCTTTTCCGAATTCTTTTCCGCCATCAGTCACACCAGCCGGCCTACTACAGCCGTATTGATCGCAAGTCCAGCTTAAATCTCTGCTGGGGCCATCGGCCCATCCAGCAGATTCTTTCCGCTCAGTCTTCTTCTTCGCCTGGCGAGGGGCCACCCGGACCTCCGGCTCCTCCTCCACCGCCGCTCCTGGCAGCAATTACGTCGTCTATCCTCAAAATCATGACAGCGGCATCGGTTGCAGATTGTATTGCCTGCTTGTCTACGCGGATAGGTTCAAAAACCTTCTGTTTCTTCATGTCTGTGACCTTTCCGTTAATCACGTCAACTCCGTGATACATCATACCATTCTTGTGGCTGCTCCTTAGGTCTATCAGTATGTCTATCGGGTCCATGCCCGCGTTTTCAGCCAGTGCTGTCGGTATGACTTCCAGGGCGCCCGCAAATGCCTCTATTGCAATCTGCTCCCTGCCTCCAACCGTCGTTGCGTAATCCTTCAGCCTCTGAGAAAGCTCTATGGCGGTAGCTCCCGCACCAACGGTGAGCTTTCCATCCTCGACCGCAAGGCCGATTACGCTCAAAGCATCCACCAGGGACCTTTCTGCCTCGTCCACAACATGCTCGCTTCCTCCCCTGAGAAGGACTGAAACTGACTTGGGGTTCCTGCACCCGGTAACGAAGGTCATTTCGTCATCCTGGATCTTCTTCACTTCGACGAGTTTCGCGTGACCCAGGTCCTTGGAGCTCAATTCATCAAGCTTTGAAACAATCGCTGCGCCGGTGGCCCTTGAGAGTTTCTCCATGTCGGACTTCTTTACTCTCCTAACTGCGAGGATGCCTTCTTTTGCAAGGAAGTGCTGTGCAAGATCATCTATCCCCTTCTGGCAAAAGACAACGTTAGAACCTGATTTCTTTATGGAATCAACCATCCCCCTCAGGAACTGTTCCTCTTCATCCAGGAAACCGCGGAGCTGAGATGGATCGGTTATTTCTATCTTTGACTCGAGTTCAGTCTTCTTGACTTCCAGCGCCGCATCAATCACTGCAATCTTGGCGTTTTCGACTTTTCTGGGCATGGAGGGGTGGACCGGTTCCTTGTCGATTATCACACCGCTTAAGAGCTCTGTATCCGAGAGTCCGCCACCCTGTTTCTTGACGAGCTGGATGTTCTCCCTGTCTGCCTTGATGCCCTTGTCTCCGTGTTCGGCCACGCTTGTGACAGCGTCGACGGCAATCTTGGCGAGCTTTTCCCTGCTGCCGGTCACACCTTTGGAACTCATTGCCGTTTCGGCAACCGTCTGAAGGACTCCCTTGTCGCTAGGATCGACTGGGAATGAAATCAAATCAATGAACTCCATGCACTTGGAGGCTGCCTCCTTAAAGCCTTTCGTGACAACCGTCGGATGTACGTTCGACTCTATGATATCCTGAGCCCTCTTGAGAAGCTCGCCTGCCAGTACAACAGCGGTTGTTGTTCCATCACCGCAGACTGCATCCTGCGTCTTGGCCACTTCGACAAGCATCTTGGCCGCAGGGTGCTCGATGTCCATTTCCTTCAGGATGGTCACTCCATCGTTCGTGATTACAACATCCCCAAGGCTGTCGACCAGCATCTTGTCCATACCACGCGGTCCCAGTGTTGTCTTCACGGCGTTTGCGATGGCCCTGGCTGCACTGATGTTGTTAGCCTGGGCATCTCGGCCCTTCTCCCTTTTTGTTCCCTCTTTCAAAATCAAAATAGGTATCTGCTGCTGGGCGCCCATCATTTAATTCACCACTAATTTCTAAAGTGTTTATGTTTGCTCTTCTATATAAAGCCTTGTTAAGAAACGGACCCGATCCAGTTTTCAGGAACAGGAAGCGAAAGCGGTTCATTCCTCTGCATGTGAATTCAAATTGATTCTCCTACACATGCGAATATCTTTAATCCGACCCCGTCTACCGGTAATCGATGCCGACAAGCGACATTGTAACCATCCACGAATTTGACATCAAAGGCGGTTGGGCAATACAAGAGGGTAAAAAGGTCGATCCATTCGACATCGTGGACGCTCTGCAGGGGACGGGTGCCAGGATATACGTCCATGACCTGGATGGCAGGGCAAGAAACAGGCCCCAGCTGGACCTCGTGCAGGACCTCAGCCTCGAGGTGGTCCTCTGGTATGACGGAGGTATCAGACAGTCTGAGGGAGTGATAGACCCTCTGGTTGCCGGGGCAGAAATGGTCGCGCTGGATCCAGCTTACCTGAAAGGAGAGGTTGAGTTCGAACGCGTTTTGAAATTGACAAGCAATGTTTTTCTGGATCTGCTTTCAGAGCATGAGGACAGGATCCCTGACTTCAACAAAAGCATCACTTCAGGGAACGGGATGACCAGACTCCTTTCAATGGGATACCAGAATTTCGTCATATCGCCCGGGGAAGAACTTGCCTTTGAGAACACCGGCCTTGAAGGACAGGTGAACCTTTACATTCGCCAGGAGATTCCAAACGAGAAGAACCTTCCCACCTCGGGGAAAATCAGGGGATTTGTGAAAGATCTTTCAGAACTGGTGATTGAAGACGAAAGTTGAACTGCTGAAGTCGTCGATTGCAGCCATATTCAGACGCAAAGGGAAGAAATACATCACCGATGAGGAGTTTATCTTTGCAGCATCAATGGAACTCAGGTGGTTTCCTCCTGCCAGGGCGGCTGCCTTCCTGAAAAATGCAAAAAGGTATGGCCTCGTTGTCGCCTCGAAAGAGGGGTTAATGCCCTCATTTGATCCTGACGGGAGTGATATCGTACAGATAATTGAAGCTCCGCTGGAGGTTGCAGAGGAAGCTCAGAACCCTGTTGCGGAAATAGTTGATATCATAGGCTCGAAAACAAGAGAGCCGAAGAGTGAAATAATGGCCAGGATCAATAAACTCAAACGCGAGCTGAACATAGAAACGCAGGCCGCTTCAATCCTCGTCGCTGCCCAGAACGGGATTGACGTTTCTGGTCTGGCTGCGGCGGCCCTTGAGGAACTCATGGGCAGTTATAACGGTTGATCATTCCTTCATGAGGTCGCCAAGCGTCATTTCCTTCCTCTTCACAGTAGGCATCTTGTATTCCTGGGCAACGTTTTCAGTGAGGGCGATTTTGAGTTGCTTCTCCAGTTTCCTGATGAGTGCGTCGTTGGGTACCAGTGAACCGGACTCCAGCTCCCGAATGACCCTCTTTTTTTCGTTCAGTTTCGCCGCACGCTCTTCCTGTTTCAATCCAAGTGCGTTCCTTGCCTGCTGTATCCTGCGTGAATAATCGAGAACTAATTCGCCACCGCGCCTTTCGAGCGGATCCTTCTCCCGTCCAGCTTCCTTCCTGACCGGTCTCGGCACGGCACTCGTCGTGTCACGGGGCTGAACATAGGTCGCAGGAGTTCTGCGCGGTTCACTCCTCTGAGCCGATTCAACCGGAGTTCCGAATCTTGTGCACTCCGGCCCCACAACCAGAATGGCCCTATCCACCTTTATACGAATGCCTTTGCCGACCTGCTTTCCGCACATCTCACAGATAACCATCTGAAGCCTCCGATTCTTCCTTCACTTCAATTTACTCTAACTACGCGTTTGTATTTCAAAACGACTGGGACATTTTGCACCCAGCATAGCGATTGAGCCGCCCCGACATTATAGAAAGCATTTGTGCGATTCGAATCGCAAAGCTTTTAATTGCTGAATTTCAATTCTTAACCCGGAATTCTATTTAGGGAAGAGGTGTACAGGTTTTGGTCGAAGCCGCAAAAGCGGGGAATGACGATGAGATATACAGGAGGCTACTCCTACTCGAAGAAAGAAACACGCAGCTGATGGAACAGGCAAGGCGCGTAGAGGGGGAGAAAAGATACGTCCAGAATGAACTGGACAGGCTGCAGCGCGAGATCAGGCGCCTCAGGAGCGAGCTTGAGCGGCTCAAGGCACCACCTCTCATCATTGGCAACCTGAGGGACGTTCTGAGCGACGGAAGAGTCGTCGTGAAGAGTTCGACAGGTCCCGATTTTGTGGTCAATGTAGCAGAAAATGTGGAAGGCACGAAGCTTGAAGTGGGTGCAAGAGTGGCGTTGAATAAACAGACGCTGGCAGTCATGGGCGTCCTGCCCTCCTCCCTTGACCCCATAGTCACGGGCGCCGAAGTGATAGAGAAGCCCGATGCCACATACGGCGACATAGGCGGCCTTGAAAAAGAGCTTCTTGAAGTAAGGGAGGCTGTTGAGGATCCTCTTCTCAGGCCCGAGCTTTACAGGAAAGTGGGAATTGAGCCGCCGAAAGGCGTCCTGCTTGTCGGCCCTCCAGGCACAGGCAAGACATTGATAGCAAAGGCGGTTGCGCACAACACGGATGCCACATTCATAAGGCTCGTGGGCTCGGAGCTTGTTCAGAAGTACATAGGTGAGGGCGCGAGGCTAGTGAGGGAGCTGTTTGAACTTGCAAAGCAGAAGGCGCCCAGCATTGTCTTCGTCGACGAACTTGATTCGGTAGGTGCGAAGAGATTGGACGTGGCAACTTCCGGCGACAGGGAGGTTCAGAGGACATTGATGCAGCTTCTTGCGGAGCTTGATGGCTTCAACCCGCTCGGAAATGTCAAGATCATAGGGGCGTCAAACAGACCCGATATCCTTGACGAAGCACTTCTCAGGCCTGGCCGGTTCGACAGGATTGTCAAAGTTCCTCCGCCGAACCCAGAGGCAAGGATCGACATATTCAAAATACACACAAAGACGATGAACGTGGAGAATGGGCTTGACTACGATGATCTGGCGATCAGGACAGACGGGGCCACTGGCGCAGACATACATGCAGTATGCATGGAGGCAGGCATGTTTGCGATAAGGGATAACAGGGACTATGTGACTCTTGCAGACTTTGAGAAAGCCATATCAAAGGTAATGGGTGAGGAAGAGCCGAAGCAGGAGACTGGCGAAGCAGGGCCCATGTTTGCCTGAATCACCCTTCAATCTTTTCAACAACTTCTTTCTCAAAAACAAGCGGGCCAATGTAGTTGCATTTCTTGCAATGATATTTCTGGCCCGTTATCAGCCCGGCCTCGTAGTAAAGGTCTGTTGAGCCGCAGGTTGGGCACTGCTTGACACGCCTTCGTACTATGCTGACACCGCAGCTGTGGCAGGTATATGTTACGGAGTAGCTATCCCTGACAACGGCAGTATCGAGTGACCCGCATTCCTGGCAACGATATTTCCTTACTTTCACGGTTGTGCCATGAGTCTACCTGTATTTCATGTCACCAGACAGTGAGCGGATACGTAGTGAGCGAATGACTGCCAACATTACCACATTCGATAAAGCAAAATCAAGAGTGATAATGACCAAGGACGGTTTAAATACTACAAATCCAAGATAAGGTAAGCTTTAAGGCGAGGGTAGAAATGCAACCTTTTGAAGCAATGCAGTTGATGACGGACGAATATGCCGTAAAGATACTAGTTGGGACAATGAGGAAGCCGAGGACAGCAATTGACCTCTCTGAGCTTTTTGGAATACCTATAGCTGCCTGTTACAGGAAGATTCGACTTCTCGAGGAAATGGGCCTGATAACTTGCATAGAGAGAAAGCTTACTCGCGAAGGCAAAAGAATTAGCGTCTACCAGTCGCAGCTCAAGAATGCATACATGTCTTTTGAAGACGGAAGGATGAGAGTGCGGTTCGAGCTTGCGAATGGAGTTGTCCAGGACTCAGGCGACCAGAGCCTTATTACGACAATCACGGTCTAGTTCACACTCCTGACCGAAGATCGCATAAAACCTCTTAAATCTCCAATTCACGGAGTTTTTCTGCCCTTTTTTGAGCATAATGGCACGGGCTGTATCCGGAAGACGTATTCCTGTTTTACACGGCGAAATGAGTTAGAACAACTTTAAGTATTCACGCCAATGTTACGCGGACCGGAATGAAGAAACTGGTCATCAGCGAGAAGAACAGCGTCGCCATCAGGCTCGCCACAATTCTCTCCTCCGGGAAGTTCAAGAGGGATTATGCCTCCGGCGTCCCAATTTACAAATTTGATGCAGAAGGGACCGAATATGCCATTATGGGTCTCAGGGGGCATATCGTGGAACTTGACTATCCGCAAGAGTATAACGACTGGATGAGGGTGGACCCCAAGCATCTGGTATATGCAGAGCCGTACAAGAGAGTCACTTTCAGGAAGGCTGTTGACGCTCTGATCAAGGAGGCACGCGATTCAGACTGGGTGATAATCGCCACCGACTTCGACAGGGAGGGGGAGCTGATAGGGCTGGAGGCACTCGAACTCCTGCAGTCCGGGAAGGAGGCTTCTAAGGTGGGCACCGATGGAGGGTTCCTGCCCAACGTTAATGTGAAGAGGGCAAGGTTCAGCAGCCTGGGCAGGAACGACGTGCTCAAGGCATTTGAGAACCTGAATGAGCCGGATGTCAGACTGGCCAAGTCAGCAGAGTGCAGGCAGGTCATAGACCTTGTCTGGGGCGCAACACTCACAAGGATGATTTCAATCAGCGCAAACCAGGTCGGGAAGAACTTCCTTTCTGTAGGACGGGTTCAGAGCCCTACGCTGTCATTGATTTCAAAAAGGGAAATCGAAATAGAGAAATTCGAGCCCAAGAAATTCTACGAAATCAAGGGTGTCGTCAAAAAGGATAAGGAATTCCAGACAGGTCACAAGTCGAACCCGTTTTGGTCTGAAGAGGAAGTCAAAACAGTCTTTGAAGAAGTAGGGATAGACAAGGATAAACCAATAAGAGGGCAAGAACCAAATCCTCTTCCTGATAGGGCACATCTTGACAACATTATTTTCGATGAATTGGGGCTGACTCAAGATGAGAGGAAAGAGGTATACTGGTCAGTCTGCGAGTTGGTGAAGCAGAGGATAGACAAAGCTCGAAGCTTGAAGGGATTAGAATGACCAAATCATATATCGTTGTTGCAGTTCTGCAAGTCTTAGGATGGCTGAGAACCAGTGTGTGCTGGAAAATAGAGGAAGTTGCCGAGAAACCCGCAACATATG
>JAKAPY010000049.1 GCA_021811925.1 Thermoplasmata archaeon
TGTATCTGCTGGAACACCTCCGCAGCCTGTGCGATGCCGGTTGCCCCGATAGGGTGCCCCTTGGAGTTGAGACCGCCGCTGGCGTTTATTGGAAATTCGCCGCCAATCTCGGTGACGCCGTCGGCAACAGCCCTCCATCCCTCGCCCCTCTTGAAGAATCCTAGGGACTCCGACTGTACTATCTCAAGCACGGTAGCCATATCATGCAACTCAGCAAAATCAGGCCTATCCACGCCCGACTGCTTCTTTGCCATCTCTCCCGCTCTCCTCACAGAGGGGATGTCGGTGAATGTCTTCCTGTCCGTCAGGTAGGCTGCCTCGGATGACATGCCTATGCCCTTTACATAGACAGGCCTGTCTGTGAAGCTTTCCGCGGTTTCATCAGGTACAACCAGAATGGAAGTTGACCCGTCGCTTATCGGACTTATTTCAAAAAGCCTCAGCGGATCGACTATGACTGCAGACCCCATGACCTGCTCGAGCGTCAGCACCTTCTGTATGTGTGCGTGCGGATTGAGCGCGCCGTTGCGGTGATTCTTTACTGCGACCTGGGCCAACGACTCTCTTGGTGCCCCGAATTCGCTCATGTAATCCTTTGCAAGCAGCCCCGCAAGCGAAGGGAGTGATGGCCCGGCAGCCTTCTCCCTTTCACCAAGAAGGGACGAAATTATCTTTGTGACCTCTTTTGTGGGCTTTTCCGACATCTTTTCCACTCCAACGACCAGGACGGACTTTGCCCTTCCCGACTCCACTAGAGACACTGCAGTAAAGAGCGCTGCGCCTCCGCTGCCGCTCGTGTTGTCTATCCGTATAGAAGGCAGGGCATCCATCGAGAGGTATGTTGTGACAAGGTTATTCAGCCCCGATATGCCGTTGAATTCTCCCGAGTAGCAGTTCGACACGAGCACAAAGTCTATACTGTCTCTGAATTTCCTGGTGATAGGGAGCGCGGACTCTGCCGCTAACTCGAGTATATTTTCCTTTCTCTTGCCGAACTTGCCAAAGCCGGCCGAAACAACCGCAGCCATGCGACTCGGATGATTTCATGCATTAAGAGACTTTCCGAAATCGGGCATGTCTCAGCGAGTCGGATGGTGCAGTTGGAGTTGTGGGCATCCGCACCAGTCTTCACAACAAACAATCTGAAACTGAAGCAAGCTGCCTGACACTACACCCTCTCTACCGGTGTGAGCCTGAACCCCCTCTCCACAAGCTCAGGGTAAAAATCCTCAGGACTGAACGCAATCTCGGGTGGAAGAACTCCCCTTCCCCCTGCTTTTCCTGAGAGTATGACCCTTGCCGCTGCAGCACCGGGGATGCCAACTGAATACTCTGCCGCTCCAAGCCCCCACTCCGGTTTTGATGGAAATGTGCAAGTCCTTCTCTCGACTACACGCTCCGCGCCTCTCTGACCGGAAACCTCAACCGCCAGGCACTCAAAGCTGTCCGGCCTGCATTTCCTGGGATACCCGAGAAGCCCTTTTGATTTCAGAAGCTCCAGCAGAAAACGCCTTGGTGATACCCTGAACTCCCCAATCGCCAGTGTTTTGCCGTCACCAAACCCGGCATCCGCAAGTAACTTCTGTTCAATGAAACCCGGACCTCCCTCCATCCAGTTGACATTCCTTACTCCCTTCGCCCTGAAAGATGATGGGAATGTAGCCATTTCGCTGTGGCGCGTGGAATACACAACCGTCTTCCCCACCGGTTCTGGAAAATCATATTCCTCGCTCAGTTCCAGGGCCCTGTACTTCCTTATCCTTCCTTCCTCATAGACTTCCCCCGGCATTGTGTATTCATCCATGAGCGTCTGTATTGACCAAGTGACAAAGAAGGGGGGCACACCCTTGGTGTAGTCACGCCATCCATCCCTTATCTTGATCGTCTCGACGGAATCCATACCGTCACAGAGCTCGCGAGCCATCAAACCGCTAAGACCAGGCTCCGCACCCATTCCAACCACGGCAAGCAGCCCTGCCTTCCTGAATTCGGAAGAATGCCTGAGCTGTTTCTTTGTCATCCAGTACAGGCCACCAAAATCTATGTAGTGCGCCCCAACACGAAGGGCAAGCTGCATGACCTTCTCATTGAAGTCGTACTGCACCCCGTTTACAAGCACGTCTGCTTCCTTCACTGCTTTTGCAGATTCACCCGTATTCCGTACATCGACCCTGATCGCAGTTGCCTTCCTTGTCCCGCTAAGCCTGTTTGTGCGCCGAGCGACTTCCCTTGCCTTGCCGATATCTATGTCTGCAACTATTATTCGCTCGACCTCTTTGGAAAGTGAAAGATCGTAAGAGGCGCACTGACTGACAAGGCCCCCTCCGCCAACTATGGCGACTGTGGACAAGACGAACCACCAGAATGCCATGACTGTTTGCACACTTATCTAACTTTTGAGTGGTTAAGCATGCAGTATATGAGCATGTAGAAAAAATACAAATTAAAAATAGTGAATTGATTTATCTGACCTGTTTATGAACTTGACACGGCCAGAGAGGGATTGAAACTGGCAGAGATGGAAGAGATAGAAGAACTGTCGAGGAAGATCACCAAGGCACTTGATGAAATCGAGGGTTCGAGCGCCTCAGCAGACGAAGTGCGTGCGAGGCAGAAGAGGTCCATCATGATTCTGCAGCAGTTTTACAAACTGCTCCTTTCCGATTTCTCACCTACGCAGTGGAAGGAGTCCAAGGCGTTCCTCAGGGCGTACGGTTTCCCGACCCTAAGGGACACGCTCAAAATAAAGCCGTCGAAATTGCCGGAGAAACTCACAAAGCCGCTGGAGAAATATGATGGGCAGGAGGAAAGGAAGAGGCAGCTCAATGCAGCCCTAGCACGCCTGGAGGACGCTGTGTCCGAACTCGATGATGCAATATTTGCCTCTGCAAAACTTTCCAAGAAGGCGGAAAAGGCGCTCGAAAGGCTTGAGGCCATAGAGGATTCGCTCGAAATCTCGCTCTCGCTCTTCAGGAAGATCGATGCGCTGAAAAAACAAGCCGAAGCACTTACCAGCTGGTTGCCGGCCCCCGAGGGTGGGCTTGACGTGGAGAAGGAGGTGACCCGGCGCCATGGCCGCAATGTGGAGGTGAGGAAGAGAGAGCTTGAAGAGAAAAGGAATGAGCTCTCCGAGCATGAAAAGGAGCTCGAAGTGGCGATGGACAGGTTCAAGCGCTTTCTTACCGGTTCAGGGAGGCATCTTTCCAACATGGTTACACTCCTGCCCCTTATCAGGGAAATCACCAGCCCGTACGTGAAATTTGATTCTGACGAACTCACCGACTGGGAAGTAAGCGTTGCGATAAGGAATTTGGGCAAGTACCTTTCAAAACTCCCTGAGGGGCATGCGTTGCTCGGGAGCGATGAGTCGGAGATTATTGAGGCGCTTGAACACCTGGTGGGCAACAGGGAGGCAATCTCCGATTACAACAGGATAAGGCATCTGCAGAAGGCTGTCGAAGACATCGGGGAAGAAGCGCGAAGGAAGGAGGAGGAACTCAGAAGGACCGAGGGCCGCGCCGAGCTGGACGCCGTCAGGCTTGAAGTGAAGAAGACGGCGGATGAGAGCAGGAGGGAATACGAAAGGCTGCGCGCCCAGATAGCGGAATCGGAGGAGGATCTGGGCGAAGTCTTCGAACAGCTGGGTGCGGGAAAGGATGGAAAGGCGTTCCCCGCACTGAAGTCGGAGGTCGACGAACTGATGGTCCTGCTCCACTGACACCGTGCCTGATTTCATTTGGTGAAAATCCTTGACCAGTTTACAATGCGTCGCTTCGCCTTACCTGAAGAAGGCGCAGACGGGTTATCTGCTGTCGCCCTTACGGCGCCGAGAACGGAGATACCCGAAAGGACGAAGGCGGAAGAGCAAATGAAGTCGCTCATGTAACCGAAATTCTGCGTCACCAGCCCACCCAGCAGGGCGCCCATTATGGCACCTGTCCCGGTTGAGGAGTTGTAAAGGCCAATTGCTTCCCCCTTAATGTGGGGACCAGCCATGCGAGCCACCATGGACTGCCCTGTAACACTTATGATTGCCCAGCAGAAGCCCATGATTGAATTCAGCACCATCATGGACACCACTACTTCCGCAGATGAATGGAGGAGGAGCGGTATGAAGAAGAATGAGGGAATGAGCAGGACTCTCACGGAGGCTGCAATAGCCTGCAGACTCTTCTCCCCCTTCCTCCTGGCCATGGAGGAGACCCTGCTGTATGTCAGGGTTGAGCCGAGTGAGCTTCCAATATACACAAGAAAAATCAGGGATTCGGCTATGCTGAATCTCCTTCCCAGGTAGTCGGCGAGATAGTTCGGGAATACGGCGTAAAATGCGGTGAAGCCGGTTGAAAAAAGAATAGTGACAAGGTAGTACAGCCAAAGCCTGCCGCTTATCTCGCTCCTCTCCTGGCTGCTCGGGGTTGCAAGCCTGACGACAGCACCTATTCTTGAAGGCAGGTACTTCGCTCTTTCTGTTATATGCAGTGGAACGCCCGCTATCGCATTCCATTGATTCTCCTTCCTGCTGCCTGCATTCCCTGTCCCCTCTTTCTTCTCATCGACAAGCAGAATCGCAAGTATGGTGCCTGACAAGGCAACAACGGTCGAAAAGAGGAAGAATGTCCGCATGTCAAACGGGGTCGACGGGAGGGCGTAGAACCAGAGCGCACCCGATATCAGGCCGAGTAGATATCCCGCTCCGCCGAGTCTGCTGAACCGCCCGAGGTGACTGACCCACTGCTCCTTGGGCGTCTGCTCGATCAGAAGCGCAGTTCCAGCAGGCGCACTCGCCGAATACAGCAGACCAAGCAGGAAGTTTGCGACAAAGAACATGGCGAAGTTGACGCTCATCCACATGATTGCCATTGAGACAACGAGACCGGCGAATCCTTCGACTATGAACAGTTTTCGCCTGTGAAGGTGATCTGAGAGATTGCCCCAGATTATGAATGCAGGGATGGAGGCAACCGATGTTGCAGCTGTGATGACGCCTACCTGCAGTAACGTTCCCGAAAATGCAACAACTAGAAAGAGAGGTATGAGAGGAGCTGTTCCGCCATTCGTTATATTTGCGAGAAGGAAGCTGTAGAACCAGCCCGTTCTGCATGAAGTTGCTGCGCTCAGAGTGCCCATCCCTTGAACTCCCGCTGACATTTGAAGCCGTATATATCGTTTCCCAACGTACAATCAAATGTCTGACAAATGACTGACTAATACGGTCCGCCACCCGGAGAAACGCTGGCACATGGATGAAGTCGCCCATCGGCTGCAATATGCTTTATCTATGCAGGTGCGATGGACATTACGATGGCGCTATTCCTGCTCCGCTATGCAGAGATGGGACTGAAATCGGAAAAGGTGAGAAATAGGTTCCAGCGCTCACTGGTGGAAAACATTGAAAACCACTTCGTGAAGCTGAATACAGAATGCCTGGTCTCGTGGGACAGGGGCAGGATATTCGTAATGACAGACAACACCGATTCGGCGAGAACGGTTTTTTCCCACACATTTGGGATTGTCTCATACAGCGAGGCGGTAGAGGCCGAGGTGGAACTTGAGCCGCTGCTCAGGAGTGTTGTCTCCTACGCCTCGGGCAGGCTGACACGCGGAAAGAGTTTTGCAATCAGGGCCAGGAGATCTGGCCAGCAGAAGTATACGAGCATGGAGCTGGCCAGAAAAGCGGGAGAAGCTATCCTGGATGGTTTTGCAGGGCTTGGACTCACCGTCGACCTCGAGGAGCCGGATATTGAGATATTCGTCGAAGCAAGGGAGAAGGGCGCGTACATTTATTCAGAAATTGAAACAGGACCCGGCGGGCTTCCACTTGGAACCCAGGGAACAGTCCTCTGCCACGTGGTGCGGCGAGAGGACATACTTGCCGCCTGGCTCATGATGAGGCGCGGTTGCACTGTCGTCATTGCGACAGGCAACAGGGAGTCTGCCTCTCCACTCGTTGACTGGGACCCGGAAATCAAATTCGTTGAAGCGGTCCCAGGAACGGATATGCATGCACTTGCAAGGCAGAACGGGTGCAAGGGTATCTCATTCGCCACCGAATACTCAGGCATGCCATCCACTGCTGAGCCGAAGGACGGGCTTGCGCTGTTCTATCCGCTGACGGGCCTCATCCAGGACGAAAGGAAAAGACTGCTCGACAAGGTGCTCTGAACTACTTTCCCTTTCTGTCGTGAGCCCTGATGGACGGCCTTACCTTCTCCGCACCCTTGCCCTTCCACCGCAGCCCCCTTCCCCTCTTTCCGGCGGAGGTAAGCCCGCGATGGGCCCTGCCCGAGTGTGCCGGATCGGAGAGCCAGTTCAGGTTCTTGTCGCTCAGCACAGAAGGGTTGTAGGGGTCGACAAGTATCACCTCAAACCACTTGTGCATTCCGTCCTGCCCTACGGCGTAGGAGTTGAGAACTTCCATGTTCGGGTAATGCCTCTGTACCCTCTCTTCGGCGATTCTCTGAATGTTCTTGTTCATTGTGATCTTCAGGATACCCTTTCTGCGTGCACGCCTTCCCTTTGATATCTTGCGCTTCCGGAGTCCGCCACGCCTGACCTTGATCCTTACAAGAATGACGCCCTGTTTTGATTTGTAGCCGAGTGCCCTGGCCCTGTCCAGTCTTGTGGGATGCTCCACCGGGGTTATTGTCTCCTCCTTCCTCCACCTTATGAGCCTCTCCCACTCTGTCTTTCCCAGTGCGTCCCTGTATGCCTTCTTCCTGAAGGAACCCATATGTGAGTATGCGCTCCTTCCCTTGCGGTACTTAAGCGTGACAAGCGGCGCAGCGGCCAAATGCCCTTCTTCGACGGGCGCGGGAGCCGGCGCTACGACCGAGGGTTCAGCAGCCGCTGCCTTGGGCTCTTCCGTTACCGCCGGTTGCGCCTCCGCCTTCTTCTCAGTTGATTTCCTGGGGGCACGCCTGGCCCTTGGCTTCTTCTCAGGTTCCGGAGCTTCAGCAGTCTCCTTGGATTCGGCTTCCGTCTCCTTTTTCGATTTTCGCGTCGTCGTCTTCCTTGCCCTCTTGGGCTTGGCTTCCCTTATTTCCTCTTCAGTCATCTGGCACACCGATCGATAAAAGTCAATCTGATTCAAATTCAAATTTGACTATATTATAAATAACTATGTGTGAACCGTTTCTCGCGGGTGGGTTTGAACGCGCCAAAGGCTTTCGAACATGGTCCAATAACTTATCTACCGTCTGAGGAAGAGTGCTATTAAGCGAGGTGACGAGATTGAATGCGCTAAAAGCCTCCTCGCAGTGCGCATTGGTTCGCTTCACTTGCTTCCCGTTTGACTTCGTCGATGGCTTGTCATGGAGGGGATGAACCGCAATTCGGCAAGGGACCTCTCGGCCATGATGCAGAAGAAAGCAGACTTGCAATGAATGGTCACTCTGTTGAAAATATAGTGACCGGTTACATATCAGTTACCGGTGCCGTAAGGTATGGGAAATGTGTAGTAGCTGCCATTGTAGTTTATTGAGGCATTTACAGCATAGAAGCCAAGCGAGATACTGTTGCCGGACTGCGCATCAGCTGGCAGGCCTTCGTTCTGATAGAAGCATGTATACAGGGGGAAGGTTGAGTTTTCATCCACAACACCATTCAGTATAAGGGATAGAGCGGACGCCCTAAGGCCCGAAATTGCAAGTACCGCCACGCCTATGTCACCCCATCCACTTCCCGGCGCCCATCCTGTAGCTGTTGCGACCGCGACTACAAGAGAAATCAGTGCAAGGCCGAATCCGATAAACCCGGCTATCTCCCCCTGTATGTTGTTATGGTTGCCTGTTACCGTATTGTATATCTCGTACCATTGGGAAGTATTTCCCACTCCCACATTCACATTGTATCTCGTAATGAGAGAGTTACTCAAGCCAAGCTTGGTAAGCGCTTGGTGGTCGGTATAGGGATTGGATGCGTTGTATCCCCAGTATCTCTCGCCCATAACGAAACTGCCGCCATGCACCGCAAGCGCTGCCACATATGGCACAGTTTCGTAGTTGTTCAGCCATGTTTTTTGAAGGTCGCAGGTGTCGAATATTGCCTCCCTGTAATTGGTGATTGTGAAATTGCCCTTTATCCAAATGTATGCGAAAGAAGCTGTTTCGTTTGTTTGCGGAGAATACGCCAGTGCATCGGTGCTACTCAGCGTACCTTTCGAAGCTGTGTATGAAGCGTTTGCAGAACTGAAATTCGAGGACAGTGAAGTGGAGCTGTGGTATCACTCCCCTGCATTGAAGCCTGTTTGTGCATTTTCTGCAACCATGGTGACCCCCGGAATAAGGATGGAATTGCCTGCCGTTCCTGTATTGTTTGCCCAGACAATGGGCAGGTTTGCATTGTTGTATGAAGTGCTGTTCCAGAGGTACCAAACGTAGTAATCGCACTGCGCGCAGCCACTCGGCGGACATATCCGGGAGGGAGAGGCTGCGGATGGCTTTGTGCTGGTATTGCCTGAAGACACTGTATTCAACGCACCTGAAGCGAACTGGCTGTATGGGGTGCCGTTGACAGATACAAGATATGGCCTTCCGGCCAGATCAGGATGCAGGTTCAGGTGCAGAACAAAGGAAGCAGTGACAGTTTCCGGGTTGTACGGCAGGAAATCAGAGTAGGAATAGACCTTCATTGCAGAACTGTTTATCTGATAGTCATACGTGACCTGCACGCCAAAGGACGTCTCTGAGCCGTTCTGTCCTCCGGCTGAAAAGTACTGCGCCCACCCTGCAGCCACTGCAAGGAAGCTGATAGGCAGGAGAGCTGACACGTTGCCCGTCGAGTTCACAATGACGGAGAGGACTGGCGAAACGTTGTGTTCGGAAACAACCTGCAGACTGGTTGACTGTGCAGGTGCGTATGGCGCGAACAGCTCGAGATACGCACCGTCAAAAGGAAGCGTTTGGGCATCGGGCAATATGTTGCCTGAGACTGGCAACCCCTGGCTGTTCGTCTTGTTCCCACTGGGTCCATTACTTCGATTCTGAAGTATGAAACCAACGAAAACGCCAGCTAAAACAACCGCAATAACTACAACGATACTCGATATGACTTGTGCTTTCCTCGACACAAAGCCACCTTGGAACTCAACACATGTCGAATATAATAACTCCGGGGTGACTGGATAGGCAATGTAATTGGTTTCCTATCGATGGACGCGATGTACGCCTTCCCGTTCTTTATGCCCACCATCTCCGGATGTCTCTTTCTGTATTCGTCGAACTGCTTCCTTGTCCGTTCGAACTCTTCCCTCTGCTCTTCAATTTGTTTCTCAAGCTCCCTTATGTGCTCGAGCATCTCCTGCACCTTTTTCCACAGTTCCTGCCATGCCCTCCGGGACATAGGCGGATTGAGGGATTTCCTGGCAACTTATCCGCATGTGGCATATTGAGAGTAGAAGCCTCGGTTAGTTGATTTATTGCTCCGGAGCATCAACATTCGGATAAGGCTGTAAATACGGCTTAAGTCTTAAGCAATGGGCTAGGAAGACCTCTTCACATAGTTGACCAGTTACGAGATACTGGCTGCATCAGCAAGTTGCAATAAGGGGTATTTGTATACAGGGGGTAGGGTAGTGGGGGACCGAATGATGAAAGCAGAGCAGCTTGCCGAGCTGATGCAGACGTTGGACGACGCGTGGAACGCTGGACCGAGTAGCCGTCTCTGGGAGACTTTTAAAAAGAGACATACTGAGGACGTCCTTGTTTACTGGCCGGGGCAGGCGGAGCCCACGAGGGGCCGTCACAATCACGATCTCGAGGCCGTTGAATTCTTCAAGACCTTCCCAGACCAGCACCTCATCAACCGCCCCTACAAGCTCTTCTTCACGGATGGTCACCATACCTGTTCCGTCGCCGACTTCTCGGGGACTATGAAGGGGCCGATGAAGGCAGGAGGGAAGGTGATTCCGCCGACTGGCAAGAGTTTCCACATCGAGTTTTGCACCGTGGCGACGTGGAACGACAAGGGTGAGATCACCGAAGAGCGACTCTTCTACGATCTGGTGACCTTCATGAAACAGATCGGGCTATCGTAGCTTCGGTCCACGTTGGGTCGGTTGGCCAGGAGTCGCTCTCCGTCTTGCCCCCAGCCCGCGACGCGTGGAAAGCGCATCGAGCTAGGATCGAGGGCGCGCCAGCGTCATGCTAGCTTAGCCAGGCGATGCCGAGCGAGCTATCGGTGAGCAAATCTCACCGCGAGCATGAAGATGGTACCGCGCGTTCGATGACAGGGACGAAATGAGCACGCGGAGGAGCGAGGATCGGCAACGATACGGCGGCGAGACTGCACGACCCGCAGCAGATTGCAAACCGCCACCAGCGGCGGAGCCTAATGATATTCAGCCAACATCATCCGTTTTCGACAGGCTGGCAGGTTACGGCTGGAAGTCAACAACGTAAATGCCAATATCTGGTTGCAGCGTTACAGGAGGGTGGTTAATATCTACAGCGCCGGAGACGGAACGAACTTGGTTTTTGTAGTGCCG
>JAKAPY010000050.1 GCA_021811925.1 Thermoplasmata archaeon
AATGTGTTAAGTCTATTCAGTATATTAACACGTTGCCGGCCGTAGCAAACGCTGAAAATTAATGAAATATAAAGGGGTTTTGCGGAGGCCAGAACAGAATGCGTCTGTCCTTACTTCTTCATGACTTTCATGAAGCCGCCGCTCTCGTGAACGGAAAGGCTGCGGACATAGAGAAGATTTTCAAAGTCTTCCCATGATGTCTCCTCGAGCCTGGGGTTGTTCCCCTTTGTGAACTCGAGTTTCGTCGTTCCCTTCACCTTCGCCGGTCTCAAACCCTTTGAATAGGCTATGCGCTTCGCTTCTTCAAAAGGTATTTCTCTCATTGCCATTTCATGCATCCCTCTCTTCTGTTTTGTCGCCGAAGCGACTGGCTGCTATATGGCCAAGCGGGTATATCATACTTTCCGTCTGACGAATGTCGTACCCTTTTGCAAACGCATTTGGCGCGTAAAAGGCCGATAAGTGAAATATCGTAGATAACACATACACGCTCCTTCGAAGAGCGTCGGTGACGCGTTCAGGAAGTGAAAGATGCATGTCTGGAGCACGCTGGGCCGAGGGCAAGGTGAGGCTGGAAATACCGTTCTCAATTCCAGGCGTAAGCACTGTGATGATGCTCGAGAGTGAAGGGAATGTGAACATGATAGAATGTGGAGACGGGGCTGCGGGCTACCTGTACAGCGTCTTCGGCAGGAAGCTCGAGCTGTACGAGCTCCTGTCCTCGGTCATTGTCTCACATGAGCACCTGGACCATGCGGGAGGTCTGAATTCCGTTCTCTGGCTGCTAGAGGTCGCTGGCAGGAGGGGGGATTTGAGCGTTGTCACACCAGAAGGAAGCACCGGCGCTGCGTACAAGTCAGCGAAACCAATGATCGGGAAGTTGAATTACAAAGTACATTTCCTGAACAGTTCGGAGAAGCGGCGTGTCGAGATTGGCGGACTCGTATTGGAGAGTTTTGACACAAGGCACAGGGACAGTTTTCCATCCAACAGGTGCGGGAACCCGGTGGCTTCTGTCGGCTATTCTGCAGAGGCTGAAGGCAGCAGAATCGTATTCTCGGGGGACACTGGACCAGTAAGTGGACTGCAGGAGAAATGCTCATCGGCGGATCTGGCAGTGATTGAATCCACATGGGAGAAACCAGTTGACTGCGATGGGCTGCATCTCACGGTGAAGGAGGCAATGGAATACGGGGCACTGGCTGGCGAATCCATAATGGTCCACCCGCTGCGCGACAGGCAGGGAAACATAATAATGTGACATGCCAGGCGATAGGCTGCGGCATCCCTCTGCCTGATGCGCTGCAACTGCAAATCAGTGGATGTAGTTGGTCGCTCCCTCGAGCCAGTCTTCTGTCGAAACACCCTGCTTAATGGGCATGAGAACATAGAATCTTGACCCCTTTCCGACTTCACTGTCCGCCCAAATCCTTCCGCCGTGCCTTTCAACTATGAGCTTGGAAATCGGAAGTCCGAGCCTGAAGCCGGTCCTGCTGTGGAGTATGGACGAATCGACCACATGGAACCTGTCGAAAATGTATGGAAGGTCGGCCGAGGGTATTCCCTTCCCGGTATCCTCGACAATAAGCAGGACACCCTCCGTGTCATCTCTCAGCCTGACGTCTATGTTGCCGCCCTCTGGTGTGAACTTGATCGCATTCCCTATCAGGTTGTTCACCACCCTTTTTACCAGAGGAGCGTTTGCGTTGACCTTCTTTGTTCCCTTCTGAGCGTCCAGCTCCAGCTTGATAGTCTTTGCATTCGCTGCGGGAGACAGCTGGGCGCACACCTCCTCCAGCAGGGGCTGGATTGATATCGGGGACATTTCTGTTTCAAGGAGCATCGCCTCCATTCTGGTGAACTCGAGCATGTTGTTTATTATTTCATTCAGCTCCGAAATGCTCGCAAGGAGGTTCTCTATGTTTCTGAGTTCATTCTCGGCGAATTTCCCAACCTTCCCCATCTTCATCAGTTCGATGTAGACTCTGATGGAGGTGAGCGGAGTCCTGAGTTCATGGGCAGCAATGCTTGAGAAATTGGACCTGAGGGTGTCGAGCCTTCTCAGCTTCGATAGCGCCTCATACGTTGCCTGCATGTTCCTTGAATTTTCAATGGCTGTCGATGTGAGCGCAGCCACCGACTCCAGATATGCGACTTCATTCTTCCCGAATGTCTTTTCGACGGAGGATCTCACACAGACTATCAGGCCCAGTAGCTTGCCGCCGAACGAGACAGGAGTTCCGTAGAGGGAGCGAATCGGCCTCCCGTCCATTGCCTTCAGAATTGTACGCCTTTCCTGTTCAGGGACGAGAGAAAGCGAATCGGCGCATGCCTTCTCCCCCTGTATGTGCAGATTTCCGCCCGTCTCCATCATAACACTTGAGAAGCCATTTCTGTGATCATCAGGCTTGCTTCGGCCCGTGCTTTCGGCGGCCTGCTCCATTGAAAAAGGCTCGCCTGCGTTGCCTGCAACAGATGCAAGGTAGTAGCCGCCCCTGTCGTCAAGCAGTTCGATAAAACAAAGTTCACAGCCAAGGAATCTGCCCGTTTCGCGGACGGTGCTGTTCAGGATGGACTGCATTTCAAAGGTGGAACTCAGGCTCTTTGCGACGCCAAGTTCACTCCTCATTGCGTTCAGTGCCCAGTCCAGATTGGAACGGCGATATCTGCCCTCAAGGATTAGCCTGGTCGAATCCATTGTTGCCGACAGTGTATTGACAAGTTCCTCATTCAGTGGATGACCGGTCGAATTTAGAAGGAGCATTGCGATCGACACCAGCCCCTCTGAATCACCTGATGAAACGACAGTCGCGAAATTTGCGGCGTAATCGTTGAGAACCGGGAACTGGTTCCCGCCTATGCGCATGGTTGCCACCCTGCTCCTGCCGCCCGGCCAATCCTCCCTGCCCTCGGCAGACTTCATGAAACCAGTGATTTCAGCCAGCAACGCACCCTCGAAAGGCTTCTTTGACCACCTTCCGAGGAGGGAGACTTGTGTCTGCTCCTTGAGCGACAGAAAGAGAAATGCAAAGTCCTGATGCAGCAGACTCCCCGTCATGGAACACAACCGACTGGCTGTCATGTCCGAATCCTTCGACGAGTCGCCATCGTTTGGCTTCAGTGAATGTATGAGCAGCTGGATGCAGTCCATGACGAAATTCGTGTTGCTGACCGTATTTGCATATGACCTTGCCGTTGAAAGCATGCTGGACATGACCCTGCATATCCTTATCAGCGCCTGATCGTCGGAGAACATGGGCTTGGAGTTTTTCTTGAATCCAAGCACAAGGAGGATTGCTGGTCTGTCGTCGCTGTTCACACCAACTATCCTGACATCACCAATGCTTTCATCGATGGCTAGAGAAGAGCGCAGTCCTGCCCGTGCGCCGTCCACACTCAGCGCGAAAGAACCGTCATTCATGAATGTTGAGGCAAGTTTGTTGTATTCCAGGGCGGTAATGCTCCTCCCGGTGTTGGAGGCTGGCCCGTCCGGCGGCGAGAGGGCCACAAACGCTTTTTCATTTTCATCATATGAATAGAACCGTATGAGCTCGGCACCTGTTAAGGAATGAACCATGCCGGTGAAGCTTTCGGCGATGTTGGACCCATTGGGTGTTCGCGCAAGCTCCTCCAGCTGGCTGAAAAGCCGTTCTGTTACAATCTCCGCCTTATTCTGTTCGCTTATGGATGTATTTCCCCTCTCAACTGCATCGATTGCAGAAAGGAACGGGACAATGACTGTCGCTATTTCCCGCCTTCTGCCTGAGCTTTCCCCGAAGAGCAGCAGAATAGCATCAGTTCGAGTTCCCCGTGAACAAGCAACCGAACAGCCATCGGAGACGGCGAGATAAGCGCCGAAGGACAGTTTCAATTGACCCCAGACGGGAGCGTTCTCCTCCTCGGAGGCATCAATGACTGCTCCCGGGGACAGCAATCCAGTTAACGCGCTGCTTAGCACAATATCTTTTGAAGGTGAGATGCCACTCCTGAATGAACTGTGCATACACCTGTATCCCTGACGCTCACTTACGGCAAACACTGCACCCTCCAACTCACTGTGTGTATCCAGTATGAGCTTGCACAGGTTAGTGCTGCTCCCGCCTGTACGCCCCTGCTTCGCAGAGAAATAAGAGCCGAACATTGAGGCGGTTTTTCTCTCATCGTCAAGCCTGTGGGTTCTCTGTATCACGCAGAGCCTTGCTTCCGCCTGGCGGGATAGTATTTTCAGTCCGGTGAGTTCAGGACCAGGGATTGTACCGCCTGAATCTGCCAGGAACTCGACAAGGGCCGAAGGATTGTTGTCTTCCTTGAGGACCAGCAGGTGGCGTGTGGGCCCATGCAGGCCGACCGTCCCTCCTGCTGAATGACTGCCCGGGGATGGCCTTTCAGAGTAGACTGTGCCTCCATCCTCCAGTGCATTCCTGAAAAGGACGTTGCCTGAAATCTCGACCGTTTCACTTTTCTTCCTTGCGGGGTCGCAATCGCAGTACTCGAGTGATGCGAAATCAATGTTTCTTGACACAGACCACCAGCAGAAAGAGTGGCTGCCGGGTATCAGCCGTTTCACGGATGAAACGAGAGAGAATTCAAGTGTTGCTGCGTCTGCCGATTTGCCAATTGTGTCCACACAGGCGTTGAGCCCTTCCAACATTGATCCTGACGGGACACCGGAGGCACCGTTATATCCGAAAAGGTGATCGGCGCGCGGCGGTTCGGCGGAGGGTGAGTTTTGCGCGACCTTGCCTGATGGCTGCGTAATGGGGCTGCCGTCCGACTCATTGTTGACTCTGTTCCAGCCCAGCAATGCCTGCATTGTTCCGGAAAGTCGTTCTACATCGGCTGAAATAGCACGTTTGAGCATCTCGGCGAGTTCCTTGGACCTGTCGCCCCCGGTTATTAGCCGAACTTCAAGCTTGCCGTCGCAGGATGTTTGGAATTGAAGAGGGCAGGAGACAAGTGATCTGCCGGCAAGAAGTGACAATGAACGATAGGCCCCATCAAGACTGGAATCACCGAACATGATGACGGCTTCATCTGTTGAAATGTCGGCTGTGCGAAACACATATGATGTCGTGCCTCCACCAAATGCAAGCGACAGGGAGACAGCCGCCGTTAGCCCTTTTTCACCCAACACCGCTGAAATGCAGGAGGAAATGGAATCCATGTATGAAAGAAGGGAATCGGGCAAGCCGGGATTGAGACGCTTTTGCAATTCGACCGCTTGAGCTATTGACTCACCCCGTGAGAGACAGTACATTGAGCGGACGCTCTGCGACGCAAAACTCAGGACCTGAACTATGCAGAGCAGCCCTGCTGCGCTTAATTTTCCATCTTTTCCCGCAAAAATACACTGGGCTTGCTCTTAAGTGTTGGGTCAAGAATTTCAAAGACGAAAGTCAAATGCTTGTTTTACCGATTGGATTCTATTCATGTTATTTGCAAAAAAAGACTTCATCTCGACAATCTTAAATAGCATTTCTCGCGCTGAACTCATATAAAACGGTCGGAGGTCAGCGTGTCGGAACTTCATCTTGAAACAGTGCTACCCATGCATTCCTCCGTATTGCTCGTTGGACCGCCAGGGAGCGGCAAGACAGAACTGGCCCTCAACCTTGCGTCCAGATGGATTGCGGGCGGGCAGAAGACGCTCTTTGTTACAATCTCGGGATCAGGGGAAGAAGTTGTAAACCGTCTTGCCGCCTCGGCTCCTGACGGCAACATTGATTCTCTTCTGCGAATTATAGACTGCTATGTTCCGCAGTCGAACGCGACAGAAAACAAGCTGATTGTCAACACAAACGGGATTGCGCATCTTGAGAGCATATCGCTTGCCATCTCGACCGTTGTTGATTCACTCGGAAATCCTGTCCGCATCCTTGTGGACGGCATGTCCTCCCTTTTCCTCTACAATGCTCCTCAGACGATGTCCAAGTTTGTCCAGGTTCTTTCGACAAAGGCGAAACTGGATTACGGTTCAATTGTTTTCGTAGTGGTGGAGGGAATGCACGAGTCACTCACTATGAACACAATGATGTCACTTGTTGATGGTGTCGTCGACATAAGGGAGGATGAAGAGCTGAGGAGGTATGTCAGGATTAGGTACATGAAGGGACGGAAGGTCGAACCTACATGGTACAGCTATGGCTTTGACAGGGGCGAAGCCGTCCTCACTGAAATACCGCAAGCGCAGAAGGGGAAGTCAAAGCGTTCTCCCGCGAAAAAGACAGTGCAAAACACAGGTCACGAGAAGAGTGGTTCCGCTTGATGAAAGGAGAAGAGGCAGTCAGGCTGAAGACGTACGTGGACGGTTTTGATCAGGCGATAGGAGGTGGTATTCCCAAGGGAAGCGTCGTCCTGATATCGGGGAATCCGGGCACGATGAAATCGTCTTTCGCATTCAGCATACTGCAGAAGAACGCCAAAATGTCTGGTGTGCGATCTGCTTTTGTGTCACTTGAGCAGAGCAAGGAGAGCCTGCTCAGGCAGATGAAATCGATGAAACTGGACATTGGCGAGAGCCAGCAGATACGAATCATTGACCTCGGAAGCATAAGGGAGGAGCTGGAGATGGCAACCATCGACGATACTGTCATTTCCGTGCTGAAGGAGTACCTCTCCGAGGAGCTCAAGGACTGGAATTACAACGTGCTTGTCCTGGACTCGCTCGATGTACTCGAACTTTCATCCGGCGCAAGTTCGAAAAGGAGCCACGTATTCTTCCTGTTCGAATGGCTCAGGGAAATGGGGATCACCTCCCTGCTCATATCAGAGACGAATCCGGAAGAAGTCCTTGAGAAGGGCTATGAGGAGGGTTATCTCGCGGACGGCATAATCAACCTTACACTTTCCTCCGACGAGGGTGACATGGTCAGGCGGAAGATAAGGTGCGTAAAAATGCGCAACACCCCGCATGAGACGTCGTACTTTTCACTCCAGTTTTCAGGCGGCAAGTTCGTAGTTACGCAGGCAATAGGTTGAGGCAAATGGCCAATGTTCAATTCTGCCCCGTTTGTGGTTACGCCCTGAAGAAAGTGGAAAACCAGTGCGGCAGATGCGGAGAATCAATCGGAGAAAAGGTTGAGCAGCCGAGACAGGCCCCCAAGCAACAGAGCCGCTCTGACCGTTTCCAGGGAACTTATTCCATTGAAGCGATATCAATGCGCGGTGACATGCAGGGAAATACGGCGGCTCCCATGCACCTGCCCGATTACGGAGTCAGGGAAGTCAACGAGAAACAGTCCAGATACGAAGAACGGGGCGGAAGCGTCCATGAACTGCAGAAGGAACTGAGAGACCTGAACGAGAGGATAGCAAGGATTGACGAGGAGAAGAAGAACGATCCGCAGGGTTCGCGTGGACAGGTGCCATCAACACCGGCTGTTTCATTCAAATCGGATGTGGTTAGGCACCTCAGGAGAAGGAGCGACAGCGAATTCAAGGCGCTTGTTGCAGCACACGTGTCCGCAATCCGCGGCAACCTGCTCTCAAGGAAGGTGAGTGGAAATGGACAGTCCTCGGTCTTTCACAAATTCATCGACGATAAGCTTGTGAGTCCGGGTGTTTTCGATAGTTCTGTCACACTCTTTGTCGGGCCCTCCGGTTCAATGAAGTCGACAATGGCAGCTTACACCGCTGCCCAGATGGCCAAGTACACGGGTGGCAGGGTGCTTTACCTTCTTCTCGACGAGGACAGGACAAAGTTTGAGACCAGGCTGGGGCAGCTTAACATAATGACGAAGAAGGAAGGCTCGATAAGGGTTGTCGACAGCCTGGAAGTCAGGGAAAAGACAACAGACCTGCCTGGAAACTGGCGGCGTGTCATGATGGAATATGTCAGGAGAGAATTTGAAAGGGATGCTTTCGAATTCATCGTTGTGGACAACATAAATGCAATACACTCCATGGTCAGCAACGAAAGGGAGAGGAGTGCAACATTCGAATTCTTCGACTGGCTGAGAGAACTTGGCCTCACTTCCATAGTGATAAAGGAAGGGGATTACTCAAAGACGGTAAGGGGAAAGGCTGCAGAAGCCTATCTTGCTGACGGCGTCGTCCAGTTCCACAGAAGAAAGAGGTACGATGGCAGCCTTGTCCCCATGTTCAGGGTCCTAAAAATGAGGGGAGCGGAGATAGACAGCAAATATTACGCTCTTCAGGTCTCTTCTGGAAACCTGAGGTTTGTGCCTGCGGTTGAGGCATGAGAATCCACAGTCGACTGTTTTGAATCGGCTGTCTGGCCGGAAAGCTGAATGGCCGCGCTTTCAGGAGAGAGCGTGTTTATGTAGAAGCCTGTCCCCCTTTCAAAGCCGGCAACCTTGCTTACCCTTGGCGTGATCTCGAGATGCCAGTGGTAGAAGACGTGATCCCTCCCGTTCACTGGCGCCGTGTGTATGTAGAAATTATACGGCGGGTCGTCGAGAATGTTGTAGAGGGCGTTCAGGCTCCTTCTCAGTATGTCTGCAAGTTCCGGTATTTCGGCCTCGCTTATGCTTGTGAAGCTTGGCATGTGCCTTCTTGGAAGTATCATCATCTCATAGGGATACTTCGAAGCATACGGCGTGATGCAGACGAATGAGCTGTTCTGGAACACCACCCTCTTGCCCTCATTCTGCTCCGCGTTGATAATGGCGTCATAGATGCATTCGCCGCCCATGTCGGTATAGTAGTTGTCCGCTCCCCTCAGTTCGGATGCCACCTGGACCGGGATCATGGGCGTAGCTATGAGTTGGCTGTGTGGATGTTCCAGCGACGCGCCTGCCTCCGCGCCGTGGTTCTCGAATACGATGGTGTACTTGAATCGCCTGTCCCTGGACAGGTCGGAAAGCCTGTACTTGTACATCTCGAGAACCTCCTTCACCTGGCTGACAGGCAGGAGTGCGAGCGGCTTGTCATGCTCAGGCGATTCTATTATCACTTCATGGCAGCCAATTCCGCTCATGCTGCTGAATATTGAGTTCGAATGCTTCTCTACCGATCCCTCGATCCTGAGAGCTGGAAACTTGTTTGGTATTGTCCTTATCCACCATCCGGGCGTATCCGTCTGCGTCCCTGCCTCCCTGAAAGCGTAAATCTCCGGAGGGGTCTGCTTTTCATTACCTGAGCAGAAAACACAGGTGCCGTTCTGGATCTTCAGATGTGTGCGGATGAAATCCTTCGGGCGCTTTGCTCTCTCCTCGGATATCACGACCCAAGTGTCCGTGACATAGTCCTTCCTGATTTCAGACAATTGCCCTCTTCACTTCCTGGCCCGCATGTATGTTAATACTTCCTCGTAGCAGAACATAAGTGTATGGAGAAAGCGCATCTATTTGACGTCCGAATAATAAAGACAGATATTTATTAGTTTATGACCATGATAGTATATACCATGGTGATATTCCCAGTCCATTGGCATTAAGACAGGAAATCTGAAAAAACGAGGTGGAGTAGACGCCCAAGGTTGCGTTTTTGCGCATGGAGAGTAGATCGTATTTTATAAAGATACTAAATTGACCTTTACCGGGAGATGTATGAGTTGAATGTCTTGGTTGTGGACGATTCTTCCCTCACTAGGGCGGCAATGGTTGCAGCGCTGGAGGCCTACGATCATCGTGTGATTGCAGAGGGCAAGGATGGAAACGAGGCTGTCGCGCTTTACAAGGAGAAGAAGCCCGATGTTGTATTGCTCGATCTGGCGATGCCTAACAAAGATGGCCTGGAGGCAATCAAGGAGATATTGGAGTTTGATCCCAAGGCAAACATAGTTGCCGTAAGCGCACTTTACGACAGGACCATGCAGAAGCGGGCTGTCGAACTTGGTGCCAGAGCTTATATTGTGAAGCCGTTCGAGCTCTCGGAACTCGTCGCGGTCATGTCCAAATTCCAGCAATAGGCGGGATGCAGGGAGATGTGGCTGGGGGCGCATGTCGGCATTGGTGGCGGTTACAGCAACGCTGTCACTTCAGGGGTAGGGATGGCAGCCGACGCAATTCAGATTTTCACCAGGAACCAGATGCAGTGGAAGGCAAAACCCGTTGATGACGGAGCGGCAAAGCGGTTCAGAGAGGATTTCAAGGCAAGCAAACTGAAAGCGGTTGTAGCGCACGGTTCGTATCTCACCAACCTGGCGAGCCCCGAAAAGAAAGCGCTGAAGACATCCATTGAGGCTGTTCTGGACGAGATAGACAGGTGTGAAAATCTTGGGTTAGGCAC
>JAKAPY010000051.1 GCA_021811925.1 Thermoplasmata archaeon
ATCTATTTGCCCAGTGCAAGCCCCCCGGGTGAAATTTATTTCTGTGTATTTAATAATATCCAGACCACTTTTTTTGGATGCCATCCGAAGGGTGCCAGAGGCAATCCATCACTGCACCCGCATGGAAAAGGCGTGGAGAAGAACTGCTATGCCAGCACCGTCATGCATGCGGACACCGGTGAGAAGTTAAAATAAGGACGCATTTACCCTGTTGCATGCAACGCGCAGGCGACATGGAAGCCATGGTTGTGAGGCGGATACTGCCTGCCGAATGGACACTTTATCGGAACATACGACTCAGGTCCCTTTCGGCAGATCCCGGGGCATTTTGCACCACTGTGGAGGAAGAAAGCTCAAAAAATGAATCACACTGGATAGAGAAGACACGATTTGACTCAATATCCGATTCCGAAGCGCTCTGGCTTGCGCTGAGAGGCGACCTGGCGGTTGGCCTCGCTGGCATTTTCCTGGAGGATGGCGCTTTCCACCTGTGCCACGTATGGGTTGATCCCGAATTCAGGGGAGCTGACGCCGTGAAAGAACTTGTGTCTGCCGCGGTTACCTGGGCCAAGAATCTCCGGCCGGGCACGCCGGTTAAGCTTGAAGTCAATCCTTCCCAGCAGGCGGCCGTCCGCCTCTACTTGAAATTGGGCTTTAAATGGACAGGGATTGAAGAAAGAATGCCCTGCTCGACCAGCCAGGTCGTGAGGGAGATGATTCTTTCAGAGTGAATCGGGTTGCCGCTCTCAGGGGGCAATGCATTTCAACGGCAGGTTCCGGTATCCTTCAGGGCAGCTTGAAATAATGAGCCGCGAAGTCACCGAAGATGACGGAAGCATCGATTTTGAAACAGTTCTACAGGCTGAACAGGAAAGTAAGAAGCGGTTATCTTGACAAGCTTTCCTCACTGCCTGACCAGGAACTGCACCGCGACAGGGGTGCATCGTATCCAAGCATACTGGACATTTTTGTTCATATCCTCGACGGTTATGGTTTCTGGTTTGGGAATGTTCTCTCTGGGACGCATGGTGACTATTCCGAAAGGAAAGGCAGTTTGACACGCATTGAAGAGGTCCGCGAGGTTGACAATAGAATAGGGAAAATGACTGTGGACTATGTGAACAGTCTTTCCGATGCTGATCTTGACAGGGAAGTCAGGCTGCCCTGGGAGGATGCCCCGGCCACAAGGCTCGGTGACATATGCTGGCACATGGTAGAAGAAGAATTGCAGCACAGGGGCGAGATAAATGCACTTCTGTGGCAGATGGATTTAGATCCTCCCATTGCAGACTACAAAGACTGGCTGGATGCCAGGAAGGAAGAATAGATTCGCTTGAGCATCATATGAAAAGACAGCTACTCTGTAGAGACGTCCTTTTTCACCTGCAGTACATAGAAGACACGTATCGGGAATTCATTCGCGCCTTCTTCTGTTTCAATCTGTTCAACTGTGGTCAGGGATCGCGGCGTCAGCGACTTGATCGAGTCTGAGGAAAAGTATACGAGCGTGGATCCGAATGGTGAATGATCGAAAGTGTCCGGTGCAACATGTTTCCCCTTCCCGTACCATGGGTCTTTGTTTGATCTCACTGAAAAAAGGTGCAATCCCCCTGCCCTCAGCACTCTCGCTATCTCGGCGAAAATATCCAAATGCTCTTCAGTTGTAAAATGCATGTTGAGAAAAAGGTTGGAGTACACCGCATCCCAAACACCAGAACGTGATGACTTGAGATATGAAAGTGCATCAGATTCGATAAGCGTAGTGCCTCGGTCGCCCCTAAAGTGCCTGATTGCAGCGTTGTAACCCACCGCCGACAGTTCAACCCCTGTCGTCTCAATGCCGTTCCGCCTGAAGAACGCAATGTCCCTGCCGTAGCCAAAGCCAAGCTCAACGACTGAGCGAACCTGGTGGCTCCTCATGCGAGTAAGTGACCAGCGTCCAAATGCACTTTCATCCGGACCGAAAAATTCAGGATCCTCGCGGTAATGGGCGTCCCAGAATCGCCTCTGCCCGGAGATTCTCTCACTGTTGCCAGGTCCCTCTGTCACAAATGGCGATCAATGCTGAATCCTAAGAGCTTGCCGGTTATCCGGACCCTGAAGCCGACCTTCAAGCCTTTCAGGACAGTTGAAATTCATGTATTGACCTGTGCGGCCTTGTCGGTTGTTGGCTGAAAAGGTATTATGGCGGACAACTGAGGCTGACTCATCTGGGATGAATTCCATCAAATCAATGCAGCTCAATAGTCTCTTAGTGAACCTATCCTTGAAACAGCGATATCAATATCATCCGTCGTGTTGTAGAAGTGAGGAGCTACCCTGATGCCCACTCCCCTGGAAGAGGTGATAATGCCTTCGGACCTGAGCTTGTTCTCCAGTTTGTGGGGATGTTTCACGATAAATGAAACAATCGCACCCCTTTTGCCGGGTGTCAGCGGGGTGATTGTTTTGAGCCTGTATTCTTCCGCAAGTCTGATCGCATGATCTGTGAGCGCCATAACCCGACTCTGAATGTTTCTGACTCCTATGTCAAGTATTGTTTCCATGCCACTTATAGCTGCATAGACAGAAGGGATGCTCAGCGTGCCTGACTGGAACCTGTCTGCTGTCGTTGAGTAGTCAAGCTTCCTGGCACCGAACAGGAATGGATCCTTCTGGGAGAACCAACCTATGTTCGTAGGTTCAAGATTCTCGACAAGTTCTTTTCTCACATACATGAAGGCGATTCCGGGCAGACCGAGCAGATACTTCAGATTCCCGGAAGCCAGGAAATCAACATCGCTTTTCCGGGCGTCGAATGGCATTGTTCCGAGCGACTGATAAGCATCAGTGTAGAATAGCGAACCTGCGTCATGCGCAAGCTCGCATATCTCCGCTACGTCCTGCCTGAACCCGTTTAAAGAGGAAACATGGACTGCGCTTGTCAGCAGCGTTCTGCTGCCCAATACTCTCTTATAAGCATCGACAGAAAGGGTAAAACCAGTGTTTCTCAGGGTGACCACCCGAGCGCCATGCCTGCGCTGTGCAAGGAAAATGAAGTTGGTCGTGGGGTACTCCATGTCGCTGACAACGATCCCGTTTCTCCGTCCGTACTTGAGTGAACTCATGACGGAAGCCAATGCAGACGAAACGGAAAAAGAGGGGAAAACTTCCGACGGGCGGACATGGATAAGCTTGGCGAAAAGGCTGATAGCGTACTTCACTTTGTCCATCCAGAGATCCCATGGATTTCCGAATTCCATCAGGTCCTGTTTGTACCGCTCCATTGAATCTTCAAGCGGTTTGGTGACAGGCGAATGGGAGCAAGCTGCCAGGTATACCTGTCGTCCATTTTCGACGAGTATGTTCCTGTATTCGTTGGGAATCATTTTGCCAGCGCCTGCCTGCGGTTAAGCAAGTTCGACGATTTACCCATTGCCATTGGATCCTGCAGGAACTGTTTTGATTACCAGAATACAGTCTGTGTATGGAGTCAAGGGTAGCTCCACCGGGACCAACGCCAATCTCCATCCCATGGCATGGGCTTGTCATCATCGGAGATGCGACTGAAGTGATCGTGGAACTATTGATGAGGCGAAAAAGGAAACAAACGAAATAGATCCAGCCATCAGCTGTCTCACCTGTTCATGGTCTGGCGCCTGCCAGGCCATGGTTTTTAATTCCACGGAACAACTCGCCGTGGGATGGCAGGAATGGCTACCTGCCGGTAAATCGGCGATTAGCCTGGACAGCCATTTTTAGTTATGGCTGCGCCTGGCAACTGGCGAGAGTGCAGCGGCTCATCTCATGGAATCGGGAACTTACTTTTCCTTTTCCTTCTTCCCGAATCCTTTCTTCAGGCCCTTAAAGAGCGATTTAGTTCCTTCTGCAACGTCTCTTGACGCTTTGCCTACAACTTCGCCCGTCTTCTCGGATTTGCTTTTTTCCTTCTCTTCTTTTTCGGCCATTGTAGTATATATACCACGATTTTGATATTTCAATTTCTCGCTCAATGCTGGTTGAAATGACCTCTTCTGGCATCAGCCCTGTGCGGCGGGCTCGAATGCTGGATGGCCGAAATTCCATGTTTACAGACCCCCAGGGTGTTTTTTGAAATTCCCGCAATATCGCGGCCCTGTCGCTAGCAGGTCCCCGGGACAACAGAAGTCCGGGCTATGGTGAAATGCACGACTTGAAGGCAGCTGTTGGCAAGAATCGTGAACACCCTTCAAGACGGCGACTCACCAATTAAGTTCCGTCCTTCCTGGCTGATCATCAAAATCAATCCGCAATATCGAAATCGAGGAGATCCCTGTAGATTTTGACTACCCTGTCCTTATCCGCTTGCATTCTTCTGGCCATTGCGTCCGTCTTCTCGACAGATGTGAGAGGGAATGTGAAGTCCTGAAGCCGGTCGGCATTGTCCCGACAGTACCTGTGGAACCAGAAAGACATGAATTCGGCTGTTAGAACTGGGGTAGTGGCGCTTTTGCTCTGCAGCCACTCAAGTGCAGCCTGAAATTCGAGTGCCACCCTCTTGCGGCCGTATTTGGCGCTTAGCAGGTTAAAGGATTCAAGCATGTTTTCCTGCTCAAAGTCCACCTTGCGCATATTTGTTTCAACCGTTGACTTATCGAGCAAGGTGGACGAATCAGCTCCTTCGAATTTGGCTTCATGCTTCTCAAGGTACTTTGTCTGGCTCCATACTGTGTCTTCAAGCCAAATGGGCGGGAGTTCCGAAAAATAGTTCTTCAGAAAGCACACGGTCCTGAAGCATACCGACTTCTCCACGACAGGGACGATTGCGCCCGAAGTTGCCGTTGGATAGAGATTGATGTGGGCGACCAGGTAGGGCAGCTCTAGAAGGAGGATTCGCGGTAGATTCCACCCATTGCTGTTCATGACCGCTTTATCCGAATCCGCCAGAAGGCTGATGAATTTGTCGGACTTGGGCAGGACTAGAGTCATACGTGGCTTCTTGAGGCTAAGATAGAACCCGTCGGCATCCTCGGAAGTATCGTCGGCCACCATTCCTCCAAACATGGGGCACACGATGTATTTTCAGCTTGATATACAATCCTCTCATCTCTATCAAGCAAAGCATGCATGTGCGCAAGGCTGAGCCTGATTTCTACCATAAGCCGGATACTGCGCCGCGTTCTTCAACGGTGCCGGACTCATGATTTCAAGTGGGCCCCAAACCACTCCGCCTGCCTTTGAAGAGCGTCGATTATGTGCTCTTTCTCAGTCCAGCCGTGCTTCTCCCTTGGATATACGAAAAGCCTTGTCTCCACTCCCAGTTCCTTCAGCGCCCTGAAAAACTCCCTCCCCTGGCCCACTGGCACGCACGGATCTTCCTTGCCGTGCAATACCAGCGTGGGTGTCTTCGCGTTATTCACATAGTCGATTGGGGATTTCCTGTGGTACTTCTCAGGCTCCCTGTACGGATTTATGTCAAATAAGAACTCATCCCAGTAGATGTTCCATTCTGTGCCGTGGCAGCTCATCAGGTTACTTATCCCGTAATTCATCACGGCGGCATTGAAAATGTCACTGTGTGTGACAGCCCAGGCAACAAGATATCCGCCATAACTCCCGCCCATGACGAAAAGGTTTGAGGGATCGGCGAGTCCCTTGCCTGTTAGATATTCTATGCCGGCGAGAATGTCTTTGAAGTCATCTCCGTCGATATTTCCACGATTCAACTCGGAGAAAGCCGGTCCCCTCCCGGTGCTGCCTCTCGGATTGGGGAGGAAGACGCTGAAACCTCTGGAGAGGAAGTAGCGTATCTGCTGATTGAATCTGAAGCCATAGCTCATGGACGGACCACCGTGTATGTTGACTATCAGCGGTTTTTTCCTGTCATCGCCGGGATTGTAGTAGAGGAATCCCTGCATCATCGTTCCGTCGAATGACTTCCATTCGACCAGACTGCACTCCCCCTTCAGTTTCTCTGCCTGCTCATGGTTTAGATGAGTATGTTGACACCATGAAATGGAGCCTGCAGATATTTGGCCGATCCATATCTCCTGCTGACTCCCCGGATCCTCCCGCACGACGGCAATGGCGTTTCCCGAACGGCTTAACGAGAACATGGGCTGAAATACAGGGTCTATCCAGAAATCGTAACTGCCCAGCGTAACGGCCTTCACGCCTGTCGACGGACTCAGGAGTGAAAGCTGGGCCTTCGCCATGTTCACGCTCAGTGTCAGCAGGCGGCCGTCATCTGTCCAATCAAAATAATGCACAGTGCCGAGCTCGTTGTTGGTGATGTTCAGGGGTTCATTCCCCGAGAATGGTGAGAAGCTGTACAGATCCCCTCCGATCAGTCCCCGGTCGCTTACGATCGAGGAGATGAAATAGACGTTCTTGCCATCCTCGGTCCACTTCAATGAACCAATCTGCCTTGGCCGCGGATCAAGGACTGTTTTGGAAGACTTCTTCTGCATGTCAATAAGAACGAGCTTTGCCACATGCCATGACCATTCATACGGCTCGTCTGAGGCAAGTGCAATGACACTGCTGGAGTCAGGGGAAACAGCGAACTCCCAAACCTGGTATCCACTGCTTATCCTGTCGAGTGAACCTGACTGCAGTTCAAGCGAGTAGAGACTCGAATAGTTGGTATCTGCTTCAAACTCCTCAGGGTCCTCCGGTGCACCCGCTTTTTCACTCATGAGAAGAATTAAGCTGCTGCCGGAAGAAGTCCACTCGAATTGCTCAATCTCACCATCTGAATTCGTCACCTGGAGCAGACGGGCGGAAGTTAAGTCTAACATGTAAAGCTGTGGTTTGGATGCTTGCTCGGCATTGCCGATGAAACCAAGCTTTGAACCATCTGGAGAAAATCTGAGATGGCCGCCTCCTGCAAGCCCCTGGGAAGCACAGTATGTCATGTTCTTCGCAAAGTCATGAACCCAAACGGTTGACCTCTCCCTGTTCTCACCCTTCAACCTGAATGGATCCGCTTCGACATAGGAGAGATAATTTCCGTCTGTGGAAAGCTGGACATCACTCAATGCTCTGAAAGATAACACATCAGATGCAGCTACCTGAGTCATGGCATTGTATATCTGGACTCGAATATTATGCTTTATTATGCTTTACGTTACCTTCACAAGGCAGACCAGATGTTCCTGGAAGGCAGATGTCGAGTCTTCTGCCCGATAAGACACAACAGCTCAAAGGCGATTACGCGTACATTCGGAAATAGCGCTACTTCTGCACGAGCTCTGTTTCTATGGGATGTTCGATAGCGAACAGAGCAGGGCATCTCCTGCGTGAAAGCGCAATTGCTTCCCTTATGTCCCTGTTTGCGGTGACCTCAATCTTCAGCTTCTTTATTATCGGCATGACCGACTCGACAACCACCGGCCCGATGTCGTATGTGAGCGTTCCCTTGACCTTCAAGTCCTCCAGAACAATTCCCTGAGAAGCGCACTGTATTGCCAGAGTTGAGGCATAGCAGGCCAGAACTCCGTATAGAACATAGGTCAGGGGTGATGGCATGACGCCTTTCCCGCCAAGGGCGGCAGGTTCATCCGATCCCACCGCAAACCTGGAAATGCCAGTGTCCAGGATGGAAGAGAACATCGGGCTGCCTTCCATGCTGAATGTGCCCGCAATTTCCTTCTCAACCGGAATGGAACCGCCGTTAACCCTTGCTTTTTCAGATGTCGCATTTAGCACATCCATCGATACATTGTTTACAAACCTGGCCAACCGCTCACCTGGAGAAAAGATGATTAAGTCCGTACAAATAAGTTGGTGATTGCCGACAGCCAGAAAGCTGTTGCAAGAATAGTCGTAGTCAGACTGAACAAGTGCAGGCCTGAACAATTGTGCCTGTAGTCCTGGAAATGGTGCGTATGCAGGCAGTGTGAAGCACCCGGTTGTACGACTGAAAAGTTCCTTCGGAATTACCCACCATTGAGTGCACTCGAGGAAAACGGATATCGTAAATGCGCAGGCAGGGCACCCTGCTTCATCAGTTGCTCTCGCCTAAACGCTTCAAAACCCTAAGTGCAGTGAGCGTGATCATTTTGCTTGGCTTGCCTGCTTCCTCCAGCGAAAAAGAAGTGGTAGCCTGCTTCGGGTGGTCCTTATTCCATCTGCCCTGTGGACTTTCCGGATCAGGATGCACAGAGTCCATATTCCACTTACCCCCTGATCTCCTCTTTTTCTTAAGGAGGGAGACCGCAAACTCCATTCTCCTGTCATCTGCATATCCGAGAGCGGTCATGAAATCCAGACCCACCAGCATGTCATAGTAGTAATGGACTGGATAGTGGAAGCGGTACCACGGTTCGTACCTGTCACCCTGTATGTGAAGCTCCCGTTCCAGGAAGTATTCCGCTCCTTTCTCCACGGCTGATTTCATGCTTCTGGTCCATTTCTGACGCGAATATACAGCAAAAGCGCTGAGGGGCTCCCAGGAATCGATGTTCCTGCCCTTGCGCGGAGTTCCGACATCGAAACATGACCATCCTCCCTTCTCAGCCTGATACTCTACAAACCACTCGAAGGCCCGTTTGACCCTCGGATCGTCTTCATATCCAAACTTGACAAGTGCGCGCGCGGTGTTGCCCGTTGTGCATACGTGCCCATGTTCCGCTCCTCCCTTGTTCGAGCCCACAAAGCCTCCGTCCCCTGTTGCGAAGAACTCCATCCACCTCTGACATGCCTTGTCGATTTGTGGATAATCCTTTGTGAGGCCTAAGTCGGATAATATCAGCAGCATCCAATTTGTGGACACATACTTCGGCCGATACAGGCTTCGATCGGTACCCCAATAACCTTCCACAGTCTGCCTTGAGAGAATGTCCTTTGCCCAACCTGTCTCTGTTATGGCTTCTTTCGCGGACCTGACTTCTGGATCACTCGAAGGCTTATGCAACAACTGGATCAGTGTCAGATACTTTACTGCAGGCTGATTATCTTCGAGAAGCCAGTCAATCGCACTCTTGGTCATAGAACGACAGGAAGAGAAGAGGTGTGCTCAAGTTAAAAACATTCGTTAGAGAGAACCGAATTTTCTCGCTCCACGCAACACTCGCTTCTTTGCCGATTAGTCCATGAAGTTTGACAATGGCTCTGACGTCAGCCTGCAATTTCATTTCGCCTGGCAAGCCAGAACAGCAATGCATCAAGGCCAGAAAGATGAAAGTGAAATAATCATCTCTTGGGAGTGTCGGCTTCCAGTAACCATAACCAGCAGGGCATCACCCTGATACGGAAGCCGTCTTGATTCAGTTCTTCATCCTGGTCGAGAGTCAACAATATGGCTTTGTCTATGCCAAGATCCTTAGCCGCCGATATGATGCCCCTTAACTCCCGTTTTCTATTGTTTTCATTGAGTTCGTAGCATACCTGTATCAGCAGCGAGGCGGTCGGCATGACAAAATCCACCTCCGAACCTCCTGTTCCCTTGTAGTAATAGAACTCATAACCAAGCCGTTTAAGATGGATTGCAACAGTATTTTCAAGAAGCGCTCCCAGCTTTTGAATAAATGTGGGTGCATTCCTGTTGACTATTCCGTTGTCGATGCAATATACTTTCTTTGGATTTTTGTCGAACTTCTTCAGTTTTCTCTCATACTTCCTGACCTCGAATACAAGGTACGTTTCCTGGGCGTATGAGAGATACTTTTCAACGGTGTTTGCGCTCTTCATACCCAAGTTGGTCATAATCGAGCGGTGAGTGATGAGGTTCCCCGCATTGGAGATTAGGAACCTGAGAAGAATCCTGAATTCCTGAGGTTTACGCAAAGCGTACCTGCTGACAACATCCTTCTGGACAATGTCCGATATCAATTGAGAAAGCAGAGATTCGTTCGCACTGAGAACAACTTCAGGCATACCGCCTTTTGACATGTACTCCCTGAATCTGCGTGACAGGAGTGCTCTACCGGCAGTAGAGCGCATTTCTCCTGACTTCAGCTCTACCCCCTGGGCCTGCAGGAACTCCTTGAATGAAAAAGGGTACAGTTCTATGTCGGTATGTCTGCCTGTCAAATGTGTACCGAGCTCCTTGCTGAGGAGATTTGCGTTAGAACCGGTCACAAAGACTCTGTAACCTTCCCGAAGGACCCTGTTTACGAATAGCTCCCAACCCTTGATGTTCTGGATCTCATCCAGGAATAGATTCTTTCTATTCCCATAGAGTTCTATGAAAGTCTCCAGGAGAATTTGAAAATCAGATCGGAA
>JAKAPY010000052.1 GCA_021811925.1 Thermoplasmata archaeon
CCATTTACAGGACTCACCCTGAGCCCAAAGACAATTGCAAGAATCATGACAGAGGTTCCGGCAGTCAAGGGGATCAAGGACAGCAGCGGTGATTTCAAGCACCTTCTTGAGATACTTTACTACAAGCCAAAGGGAACTGCAGTCTTCAGCGGATCGGACGAATATGCGCTTGCAGGCTACATTTCTGGAGTGGACGGCAGCGTGACTGGTTACGCCAATGCTTTTCCCGAGAACTATGTAAAGCTCTATTCGCTGTTCACAAAGGGCGAGGTGGACAAGGCGCTCAAGCTGCAGGAAAAGATAACCAAGATCAAGATCGAACTCCGTGCTCCTCCAATTCAGGCACTGAAGGAAGCCATGAAGATGAGGGGAGTCAACGGCGGATTTGTCAAAAAACCGCTGCGAATAATGTCGGCCGCCGAAGTGAAAGATCTGAAGTCAAGACTCAAGGCAATCGACGCAATCTGAGTCGGCTTCTTTGTGGCTCATCGCATACCGGAGAGCGTAAGCCATGTACATCCCAGGCAACGATTCAATGGACATCAATAGACAGCAACGGTTATGAACCTCTATTCTCATGGAAGCAGGAACAGCGTATCCTTGACTGGTCGGTGATTGCATGAAATTGCTTATAAAAGGGAAGGTGAAGGAGGTCTACGAGGTCGACAGGGAAACACTCGAATTTGTTTTCACCGACAACATTTCCGTGTTCGACAAGATAATACCGAACCAGATACCGCACAAGGGTGAAACACTCTGCAGGGAGAGTGCCTTCTGGTTTCAGATAGCCAAGGAGACGGGGATAAGGACACACTTCAAGGAACTCGTTTCATCCAACCGAATGAGGGTCCAGAGAGTCGATGTCATTTCGGACTACTCCAAGCTGGGCCACGACACAAGAAACTATCTTCTGCCGCTTGAATTCGTCGTCAGGCACTATGTTGCCGGAAGCCTGCTTGACAGACTCAAGACGGGCGAGATGAAGCCGGAGAACATTGGCTTTTCACCCGGACATACGGTGACCTACGGCGAAAAGCTCGATGAGCCCTTTTTTGAAGTAACTACAAAGCTGGAAAAGACGGACAGGCATCTGTCGATGAAAGAGGCTCTCCGGATTTCGGGCCTGACAGAGGATGAGATGGAGCATATCAGGCGGACGATACTCAAGCTGGACCGGCGGATAGCTTCCGAGGTGTCCCAGCGCGAACTCATCCACGTTGACGGCAAAAAGGAATTTGCGTTCGACAAGGACCGCATGCTGCTGCTGATAGACACCTTCGGCACTTCGGACGAAGACAGGTGGTGGGATGCCGAAGCATTCGCAAACGGCAACATTGTGGAACTGAGCAAGGAATTCGTCAGGCAGCATTACAGGAAGACAGGTTACTTTGACGCTCTTGAACAGGCCAGGACTGGCAGCAGGCCGGAGCCTGAGATACCGTCCCTCCCCGAGGATATGGTGCGCAGGACAAGCGAACTGTATATAGACATGTACGAAAGGATAACAGGGGAATCATTCGAGTAGACAGGAAGGTGACTCATTTTGAAAGCACTAGTTACTGGAAGTTCAGGGCTGATTGGATCTAGAATTTGCAACATGCTGCTCAAGAAGGGCTGGGAAGTCAACGGCATGGATATCAGGCTCATACCCAGTGAAGGCGTGCAGCCATTCCAGTGCAGCATTACCGACCGTGAATCAGTTCGCAGTGCAATGAAGGGGTGTGACATCGTGTTCCACCAGGCTGCGGCATCGTCCTCCCCCATGTTCTATCCCGACCCGAGTGAAGGCGTCAGCGTCAATGTCAACGGCAGCATGACAATATTCCAGATCGCACACGAGATGGGTGTGAAGAAGGTGGTTGCCGCATCCACTTCGAGCATTTACGGGAACACGGCCGTCCCCTCGAAGGAGGACCAGCTGCTTGTCCCCCCAAACATGTACGCCGCCTCCAAACTGGCGATGGAATCGGTCGGCATGTCATTTTCGGAGATTACAGGATTGCCCATTGTATTCCTGAGGTACTTCAGCGTCTACGGGCTTGGAGAAAGGAGGAAGGGAAACATAGCCAACATGCTTTCCCAGTTCATCTGGGATTTCCTCGAGCTTGACGGCAAGGGCCGGAAGCCTGTGATATACGGGGATGGAAGCCAGACTCGTGACCTTATCTTCGCCGACGACATCGCCGAAGCCAACTTCATGTCAACCCAGGACAAAGTCCGTTCCGGAATCTACAATGTCGGAACAGGGAAGGAAACGTCACTCAACGAGCTGATGAAGGTAATCCAGCGTGTGACTGGAAAGAACCTTTCTGCAAAGTATGTAGACAACCCGATAAAGAATTACATAATCAGGACGCTTGCCGACACATCAAAAACGGAGAAGGCAATAGGATTCAAGGCAAGGACGACATTGGAGTCAGGCGTAAAGGCGATTGTTGATGAGCTCACTGCCGCGAAGTGAGCACGCCTGCTGCCGCTGTTTCCCGACTGATATTCATAAGGCAGAGAGTTGACTGCTCATCCGGGTGTTCGAGCAGCCTGACCTTCCTGAAACCGGCTTTCTCGTAGGCACGGATTGCTATCTTGTTGTCCATCAATGGAGTGACAAGACAATTGTCTGTGTTGTATCGGGCGAATATCACTTCCTTCAGGAAGCGCTTAAGCATCAGCGGGCCGAAACCCTTTCCCCTGAAGCCGTTCTCACCGATGAAGACGTCAAGGCCTGAAGCATTTCTTTCCTCCTTCTTCAGGAATCTTGAGAATTCGGGGTAATCACTCCACATGTATGACTGGATGTAGCCCACGGGCCTTCCGTCGTACAGGATGAGGTATGGGGAAGTGGGATCCTTTCCCTCCACACGGGGCCTGTATTTGCCTATTACCTCCTTCATGGTTGTCTTCCTGCCACTGAGATAGACCTGTTCAATGTAAGGATCATTCAGCCACTCGAGCATCAGGCTCAGTTCAGGGTCCTGCAACCGCCTGAATGCAATCCTGCCAGAATCGAATTCAGGCCCACCGCTCTTGCCCAAGTTTGTTCACTCATTTACTGCATTGTCTTTCACGTAATTGAGCAAAGCTGGCTCTTGCGGCACACCGACAGCAAGTGATTTAGATGCAAGATGGCATCCGCGCCCCAGGGCCGGCGGATTCAGATGGAAGAAGGCAGGCTGGTATTTGTTGTCCATAAGCACAAGGCAACATCGCTGCATTATGATTTCAGGCTTGAAATTGGCGGCGTGATGCCTTCATGGTCCATACCCAAGGGCCCGACCCTGGACAGCAGTATGAAACGCCTTGCGATGCCCACGGGCGACCACGACCTTGAATACAGGAAATTCGAAGGCGCAATACCCGGGGGGTCTCCAGGCGCAGGGCCGGTCATGATATGGGACAACGGAACTTACATTCCCGAGATTGAGATAAGGAAGGGCGTGAGGAAGGAGGTAACCGACGCGGCTGAGTTCGACAAGGTTGCAAGGCAGAGCCTTCAGGAAGGCAATTTGAAATTCCGCCTTTACGGGAAGAAGCTCAAGGGTTCGTTTGCCCTCGTCCGGACTGCAGGTATCCGGGGCAGGGAATCATGGCTGCTGATAAAACACAAGGATGAATTCTGCGAAGCAGGTTATAATGCAAATGATCATGACTATTCTTCGGTCAGCGGGCTGCCATTTTCACAGATTGGAAAAGAAGAAAAGGCATGACATCCCCTGACTGCAGAAACAGGGCATGAAGCCTTCAGGGTGGATATTGGCAGCCGGCCACCTGTTTCAGCGGCCGGAGGCAACTTGCGTGGCAGCGAACATGTTCACAATTTTGGCTTGCCGGCGGGACCGCAAGAATCTTCATTCCAACCGCTCTCACCAGGTCTTTCGCAATTGTTCCACACCCTGAAACATCCTTTCGCCGCCCGAGAGGAAACCGGAAAGCGGACTGCAGCCTCCCGTGCTCATTTATGAACAATCCTGCCCGGGTGAATGGTATTATAGTATCACACATCATCGAACGCCATGGCTAGCACAACTTCTCCCAAAGAACCCCGTAAGGGAATCCCTGTTGCAGTAGGGATCGGTGCCATAGTTGTCCTAATCGTAATTGCAGGAATTGGCTGGGGACTATATGCCATGAAGCCAGCGGCTTCACCGGCAAAGACTGCACTGACCACGGCTGAACAGCAGCAGATAGTCACATCCCTTGCATACGAGCACTGGAACGCAATCGGAATGGAGAATCTCAAGGCGACGATGTCGCAGTACGCGCCCAACGCGACTCTCTACTGGTACATGGAGAACACTTCATACGACACGGCATACAATGCAGGAATGAATGGAACATACAGCACCCCCACAGCTATCAACAGCACATGGGCCAAGTTCTTCCATGAGTCAGTAGTATACTACTGGGTCGGGGCATTGTCGGTTTCCGTAACCGGCAAGACAGCAACTGCTACGGCGAAACTGTGGTACATCGTTTCCAACGGGACAGTGAACCAGAGTGCGAGCGTGAACAGCCAGCTCTACACACTGATTGTTCCATACCTGGTCACGTACTACAACACTTCGACAGGATGGGTGCTTGTAAGCGACTGGTGGGGATTACCATCTTCACAGGGCACCGTTGTGCCGGGTGCATACGGGCTACAGGCATATCTTGCTGCGAAGTTGCCTTTCCCCAAGTAGATTCGGCCATCTGACTGCCGGGTTCAAATCTTTTACTTTCCATTTTATCTGGAAAAAGCGTTTCAACAATGGTGAGGCTATTTGTGCTTGCCATCCGGGCTCTTCCTCCAGGCGATCGTTACCGGACTGCAGTCCATTGAGGGTGATATGCCTGTCCAATTCAATACACAGGAATTAGCCAACGGCAATTGTCAATAAGCGGTCATAATCCAGCACCCTTCTCCGCAGCATATCCGGGAGGAGTCGCCAACGGTTCAACATACATGTGATTCCAATTCGATTCTCTGGAAGGACGCACGCTTGGAAGGTATACTCTGAGTCCCTCGTCCGCTTATATCCGTTTAAAGCGTTTCGCAGGGCATGTCTGATAAATCTGAACATGGGACATCAGCGAGCGTCGACGACTTGCTGTTTCTCATCGGCGAGTGGAGAGGAAGAGCGAAGATGGAGTCCGGTAAAGGGCAGGTGGGATACGGCACACGCATGGTGTGCCTGAAATCGCCGGGAGGCAACGGTGTCCACATTATACAGTTCGACGATGACCCGGAAAAGGAATCCATGTTCTATGCGGAGCATTTGGAAATCTATCATGACAAGAAAAGTGGTGCACTGAATGCAAGAAGGGAAGGCTACGCATTCACAGACATCGGCGACACTATGTTTGTAATGAATGAGAATGTAACCAAGACAGCCGAGGGCATCAGGTTCAAGAGCGATCCCGAAAGCAAGAACATCCTCCAGAACGACGTTGTTTTCAGCAGGGCCGGGGAGAACGGCCTGAAACTGAAGGGAAAAACCAGCGCAGGCAAAAACACCTGGGAAACCGAGTTTGCCTACATCCGCAGAAAAGCGAAATAGGGTGTTGCGGGAGCAGACAGTCGAGCGCGATTTGTTCGGAAGGGCATTTCTTGGTTTCGCCTCGAATAGTGAGCACTCCGACTTCCGGCCTCCATCTTTTCAGAACTGTGAGTCCCGGCGGTCCCATTGGATTACAGTTTCATCTTTATGCCGTCGAATAGACCGCCCGGATAGATTTCACATATCGTCGGTTAAGAAAAGCCAGCGTTCGTCATGCTACCTGGCGCCCAAGTCAATTGGATTAATCTGGCTGCGCTTCGTGTTCTGAAACTGGTAAGGGAAGCAGAATGACTCACAGCCATTCGCTTCCAATTTGTGTTTTTTCTGCGATGCTCGACAATGTTCAATCGGCATTAGCCGCTTCAACAACCTCATCCGGAGCAAAGACATCGAAGTTGCTTCGCACGTCCGACATCTCAGCGACTTTGCTCCACCACCGGAAGCGCCGCTCAAGCACGGCGTCTACGGTGTATGGGTCTGTCCCGTGTGCCTTGTTCAGGCTCAGGAGAAGCAGAATTCCCAGAGCAGCCACTATGCCACTGCCCGGATCTGTGTAACCGGCACCAGCTGGGCCGCCAAGTGCCTGAATTACAATCCATACTAACATCGTGAGAAGAGCTCCTGACATGTAAACGATCTTTCTTGCCGTTCCAGTCAGGATGAATGCACCGATGAGAATCTCAGCGATACCCAAGGCCAGGAGGGTACCTGTCGTCAGGCCAACTGAATCAGGCGCCGAGAGGTTGAAGAAAAGCGCAATTGACCCGCTTGCAACCAGCACCACTCCATAAAGGAGGGCTGCAAGTCTGCTGAGTTTCATTGCACTTCTTGAGCTTCCGTCAGATGCTCCCTTCGATGGTCCAGGAGCAACCTCAGCGATCTTCCTCCAACCGGGGAACCGCCTGGCTATTACATTGTCCAGTGTATAGATGTCATTTCCGTACGTTGCGTTGAGGGCAATTAGAACGAGTGCACAGAGCGCATAAAGGTTGCCTGTTCCCGTGTCGAGGGAGCCAGCCCCGTAGGGCCCGCCGAATCCCTCTGCTGTCACCCAGATTCCCAGTCCGACCAGAATGCTGACAATGTAACCTGCTTTTCTCGCAAAACCCAGGAGGAAGGAAGCCGCAATGAATGTTTCCAGCACGGCCGTGCCGTACAGGATGACGGATGGGTATGCGGTTCCCTGCTGCACAATGAATGAGAACCAGCCCTGCAACCATGCGGGCTGTCCAGTCCCTGCATCTGTGAACATTTGCGGAATCATGCTTGGGGTGACGAATGCGAATTTCGCTATCGCATCTGTTAACCACACAGCACCCAATGCAAACGAGAATATTCTTACGAGCCACAGCGTGTCTCTTTTCGAGATCAGTTCTTTCAGCTGCACCTTATCCGCTGTGACATCAGGCCCTTTTTTCAGTTTTATTGTAGTGGCATTCAAGTTGTCACCTGCCCGTGAGCGGTTCAACGTTGAAGGGCTAGTAATACGGTTAGTGCAACTAGTAAGGTGCAATGTTTTTAAATCAAAAGACGGGGTCCCGATTCTTACGGCAGGAAGCGGACGGTTTACCTGATTCAGAACAGGGTGTCTTGTGCGATACCCATTTCCCCCCACCCAGCTGTTCTCTCCTCTGAAAGATTTTCCCGTTTCGATAATCGACGCCAGGCGTGGGTGCTCATGCATGCCCCTGCAAACGTTTGACGATTTACGCAAGAGGCGACTCCATATTTTCACGTGTCTCCTTTTTGCAGTTTATGCGGTTCAATGCCCTTTCCATCATGCCTGGCAGTCGTTTGAAGGGATTGCTTTCCTGATCAGCTGCCAGGCATATTCCGCGCGGTTCCGATGGGAATCGCAACGTCCGGATAACTCTCCCGATGTCCGCGAACATTGTGAGTTTACTCTGCTCAGCTATCATACTGTCAGGCCGAATTGAGTCCTTCCGCCCGAAGTGGAAATCGAAGAAACAGGCGGACCCACGCATGAACAGAGGCGGCTTGGAGGGATTCGTAATAATTAGTGCGAATCAGTCTCTGAATCGCTTTCTCGGCACAATCTGGCATCTGTTAGAGTCAATATTCACGAAGGGCAAATATTTACATATGCTCCCGGCGGATCATGTCTCTTATGCCAACGTTCGCAGCCGCCTTTCCAGTCATGGAAGGGAAGGAGGCTGTTTTGCATCAGTGGTGCAAGGAGCTTAGAGGCAAGAGGTTGGCTCAGGCACGTGATTCCCTCGTCCGCCATGATGTCGAGAGAGAATCGTGGTTCCTCCAGAAGACGTTAGCGGGCAACCTGTGGATCGTCATCATCGAGACTCCAGACATTGAGCGATATTTCCGAGGGATGGTCAGTTCCCAGGATCCGTTCGATGCATGGATCCGAAATCAGATAAAAGATATCAGCGGATTCGATCTGACACAGCCAGGGCCTCCGCCCCCCGAGGAAATCTTGCACTTCGATCGTGGAAATTCAAAATAGGATTGTTGTAGAGCCTCGCTGAGAGCCGCATCAAATCCGAAAAAGGCGAAGAGACTCTTCAAAACAGCAGTCTAGCCCATGGAGTCGGATAAAATGCGGGCCAGAAATCGAAGAAACAGATGGGCGCGTACCTGAACAGAGAGTGCGCGGAGGGATTCGGCTCTGTTGGTGCGAATGCCCGATTCACGAAATTATTCGGGTGCACTCATTCTGGCTGAAACAGCTTAGCCACTTGAGATTGTTACCCACGATCTTCCAAGTTGTTCCGCATATTGAAATATATGAAAAATGTTTCATTAATTATGAAACTCGTTCAGGCAAAGATTCCAGAGGCAGAGTATCTCCTCTTGAGGAAAAGGGCCACCGACGAGCACAAGACTCTGCAGGAGGTCATAAGAGAGGCTCTGAAATCGCATCTGCTTCCTGACATCGTCGATGTTAAAGATCCTCTTTTCAAGGCATTCCCGATGACACGAAGTACAGGCAGGAAGGAAAAAACGTCGGTAGATCATGATGGCGTCATCTACGGAGGCAAACGTGATATTCGTCGACACTAGTGCATGGTATGCCATCGCCGTGGCCGATGACGTAAGTCATGCTCCTGCAATGGACTTCTTCAAAGTCATATCATCCGGAGAGTTCGGGAAGATGATCACAACAGATTGCGTTCTTGCAGAAACATACACGTTGTTGAGGATCAAACGGGGGACCGAATTGGTTTCTCACTTTGCAGAATCTGTTGCGAGGAGCACAAACGTGAAGACACTCTGGATTGGCGAGAGTGACTTTTCTCTCTCGCTAGAAAAGCTCCTCAAATTCAATGACAAGATGTTGAGTTTTGTAGACTGTTCAAGTTCGGTAGCCATGGATGCTCTTGGAATAACCGATGTGTTCGCGTTCGACTCTGATTTCAAAACGCTAGGCTATAGATTACATCCAGAACTGCGAGAGTAGCTTGAAAATCGTTGCATGTTATCTTGCCCCTCGATTCGAGACGGTTTTCTGTATGGTATCTTCACGTATGGCCATGTGGCAGTCAGTCAGTTTTTTTTTCAGTTTGTACATTGCCCAGCGGGCGTGGAGGGACTTGAACAATTTGGCTCGTTTACGCTAATAGATTCAATCTGAAAATTCCTTCATTTTAATATTTGGAAAAATCGAGGTCAGACTGGAATGTACTTCTTGCAGAATACCGACTTCATTGAGAACAGGTCTGGATCCCGCAGCCGATATGTCATTCATAGCCACAGCGTATCTTCCAGGTTTTTGAAATGTTGATCTCCCGTCAGGACCATGGCATGATTTACACGGGCAACTGCCAGGACAATACCGTCAAAAAGACTGGGTTTTGTAAGTGATTCTTCCTTTGCGTTTTTTTCAAGCAGCAAATACATCTTGGCAGATTCCACAGCGGTCGATGCCTCAATCCCCACAACCTCTGACGCTCCGCAAATGGTCTCGAGCCTTTCCATGGCTCTGTTCTCATCTGATCCTTCTCTCATATATTTCCTGGCCACTTCGGATAGCACAATATCGGGTGTCAGGACTTCATCTGCCTCCTCAATCGCGGCGAGTGCTCTTCTTCCTTTTTGAGTGCCGGAAAAGATTTCAATCCAGGCGTACGAATCAATAACGATCTTCACCGCGGTCACTCTCGGCGAATTGCTTTATTCTTCCCTTATCCAAGCTGAATGCTTTTGCCATTAAGGCTTTTCTGTGCTGTTTGATGAGCTCCTTGACCGTGTCATCTAGAGTACGTTTTCCAAGATTATGTTGCAACTGGCCAAGGGTCCTGAGAGTGTCTTTCGAAACCTTGATCGTCGTACTTTCCATAGACCAGTATAAAATATACAAGTATATAGTATTACCTACAATGCCCGAATAGAGCGGGCGTGGAGGGATTCGGCTCAAATGGTGCGTTTTCACAGTGTCACGCTTGAAACAAACTTGTCCAACAGAACTGAAGTCTGTGAATGGAGTGAACACTTGCGGTGGAGAGACTTCCGCTCATTGCCCTTCACCATGATTCAAGTTCTAAGCCCTTAAAGCGTGAGAAATGGTTCTTATTGTTAGATACCAAGATAAGACCATTCGACACTGCAACAGCAGC
>JAKAPY010000053.1 GCA_021811925.1 Thermoplasmata archaeon
CCCGTTATGAAAACCTTGATGCCGGCACTGTTCAGTGCCTCGTACATTGGCATGCCCATCCCGCCCGCTATCAGCACAGTGCAGTCCTTGATCCCCTCTAGCATTCCATCACTCATCGAGTGGGTATGCCTTTCATGCTGGCTGTCTTCCATTACGCCGTCTATTTGCGCCATGGGCTTGTGGGAAGGCTTGGCTCTCAATTCCTGCCCGCTTACTCGGCCATCAGAGATTTGGACAACGAGGAAGTTTCTGGCCGTGCCTAAATGAGCCGAGAGAGTCTTTCCATCATCTGTAACAAATGCGAGTTTTTCATCCATGTTTACACATCTCCTGAACTGAACCGTCCACCGTAAACCTTCCTGTTATACGTTTTCCCAGTATTCATCACTCTTGTGACCGCCGAGTGAGCCTATAGTTGTTTTGCCTGAGGCTGTCAGTCAGAACGAACTCACCAGCTCCTTCATTTATGTGGTCACATGGCAACATGTCGGCCTTGATGGCCACTTCAGCCCGATTGCACAAAGTTCGTATTCTTTCTTTGAGCCGAGCCGCCCGAGCCTGTAATACGCACCCGACTGTGTCAGAAACTGGTTCTCGATCAGCTTCTTCAGATGAAAGCTGAGTGAATTGGGGTTAATCCTCTTTTCAAAAACAGTCTCAAGCTCGCGATTCAGCTGTAACCATGAAGCGTTTCCTTTTGTGGCAACGAGCCTCAGTATTGCAAGCCTGTAGGGATTTGCAAGGGCTCCGTATTTTCGGCTCTTTTCCAGAAGATCTGCGGCTGCAAGAGTCGCCTGTTGCGGGCAGCAGGTGGAGCTGTCGGTCTCCAACTCTTCCCGGAAATCTTTAATAAATTGCGCCAGTTCCAGTTTCGATGGCAAGCCAGGCTGTTGAACAGCAGTTTGATCCGTGGACAGTTGCTCTGAAGATTCATGAGCTGGCCGAGGTTGGAAGCAGCGAATTCAAATCGGCCGAGCTTCTCAAGCAGGTACTGAAATCGGTCGGATTCTCTGTTGTGGACGGCTATCAGGGCATACCCACGTCTTTCTGGGCGGAGAAGACCGTCGGAAAGGGAGGGCCGGCCATTGCCTTCCTTGCAGAATACGACGCTCTCCTGGGAATTGGGCATGCCTGCGGTCACAACCTCATTGCATCGGCTGCTGTATTCTCTGCAATTGAGGCATCGAAGAAGATCCGTGACGGCAGGATTGTGGTCATAGGCACTCCTGACGAGGAGGGCACTGGCCAGTATTCAGGATCGAAGATAATCATAGCCAACAAAGGCGGATTCAAGGGGATTGACCTTGTCCTCGGATCCCACCCCTCTGCAGAGTGGAGCGTGGGTAAGAATTCACTTGCAGTCCAGGATGTGGAGGTCGTTTTCCATGGCACGGCCGCACATGCCTCGGCGAGTCCAGAAAAGGGGAAGAGTGCGCTTGATGCAGCAGTCCTCACTTTCACCGCGGTAGACATGATGCGCAAGCACCTCAAGCGGGATGCCAACCCCGTAATACACGGCGTTCTCAGGGAGGGTGGCCAGGCATCTAATGTTACCCCCGACAGGGCAGTTCTTGTCTATGGCATCAGGTCATCAGATCTAGGTTACCACGCCGAAATGCTTGAGAAATTCAGGAAGATAGTCGAAGGATGCTCGATGGCTACCGGAACGACATATGATCTCAAACTCATCGGCCCCCTGTTCACCACCGGCAGGGTCAACAGGCCGCTTGCGAACAACATAAGGCAGAGGCTCGTGGACCGGGGTGTGGACATACCAACTGTTGAAGAGTCGGAAAGAACGCTTGCAAAGGGTTCCACTGACTTCGCAAATGTGTCTCAGGTGGTTCCTGCTCAGGAGCTCTCTTTCCAGATAGCTCCGAAGGGCACTCCATGGCACTCGAAACTGTCTCTTGAGGCTGCTGTCTCGGGCGAAGCCAAAAAGAAGCTTGCAGTTGTCATAGAGGTACTTTCCGATACGGCCGAGGAGTTTGCGAGCAACGAAAGTCTCAGGAAGAGCATAGCAGAGGATTTCAGCAGGAAGGAGTGACGGCATTCGGCAAACTCAGTAGAGGTGGCATGCGACTGAGTGCCCCTTCTCCACTTCCCTCAACTCTGGTTCCTCCACCCCACATTTTTCAATCGCGAATACACACCTGTCCCTGAACTGGCATCCCGTTCCCTCTCCTGTGGCGCTCCTGATTGCACCCTTGATATCCACCTTCTTCTCGCTAACCTTTCCCAGGCTGGGTATTGCCTGTATGAGCGCCTTGGTGTATGGGTGAAGAGGATTCTCCACTACCCTGTCGGTCGGTCCCTCTTCCACGAGCTTGCCCAGGTAAAGCACGCCCGTCCTGTCGCTTGCGTAGTACGAGGTTGATATGTCGTGGGATATGAGCATCATGGATATGCCGCGCTCTTTCCTCAGGGAGGCTATCAGGTCGAGGAATGATGCCCTCATCGAGGCGTCGAGCATCGAGACCGGTTCATCCGCAACAATGAACATGGGCTTCATGACGACTGATCGTGCGATTGCCACCCTCTGCCTCTGCCCGCCGCTTAGCTCGTGCGGGTACCTCGGGAGAAAATCCTCGGGTGGTATGAGCCCGACACTTCTGAGCGAATCGAGTATGTCTTCCCTTGTGAAAGGTATCTTGTTCAGCTTTAGCGGCTCCTCGATTATCTGCCTTACATTGAACCTGGGATTGAGCGACGAGTACGGATCCTGGAAAATGACCTGCACTGAGCTTCTCAGTTTCTTCAGCTCCTTCCTTCCCGAAGTGAAGATGTCTGTTCCGTTGACTCGCACCGATCCGGCAGTCGGGCTGATAAGGCCGACGACTATTCTCCCGAGCGTGGATTTTCCGCTGCCTGTCTCCCCCACGACTGAATAAATCTCCCCATTCTCCACAGAGAGTGAAACGCCGTCCAGCGCCCTGATGACCCTCGGGCCCGATCCCGACAGGCCCTTCTTTGTATAGTATTTCTTCACACCGTCGATCCTGAGTATTTCCATTTCAATTACCGTATAGTGTGCAGTAGACGTCGTGTTCATTCTCCGCATGTGTGACCGTGTAGTCGAAGCTGCCACAGCTATCCGTCGCCTTTGTGCATCGCGGCCTGAACCTGCATCCTGACGGAGGGTTACGCATATCCACAGGATCCCCCTGTATGGCGGAAATCCTCTTCTTCCTGCCCACCGCCGGAACAGAATCTATCAGGCCCGCCGTGTAGGGATGCAGCGGCCTGTTGAGTATTAGTGCATTGGGTCCGGTCTCACACAGTTTCCCGCCGTACATTATTGCTATTCGATCAGACATCTCGCTCACCAGGGGGAAGTCGTGGCTTATGAATATCACCGTCATCTTCAGAGTTCGCTGCAGTGTCCTGAGCAGATTCATTATCTGCACCTGCGTGATAACGTCAAGCGCCGTGCTCGGCTCGTCTGCTATCAGGACCTTCGGCCCGGTTATTATGGCAGATGCTATCACCGCCCTCTGTTTCATGCCCCCGCTGAGCTCGTGAGGATACTTCCTCCATGTCGATGAATCAAGACCGACGAGCTGCAGTGTTTCGTGTGCCTTTTCAATTGCCTTCGCCCTGTTCTGCTCTCCATGCAGAATCAGCGGCTCTGCGACCTGATCCTCTATCCTTATGAGCGGGTTCAGGGTGTTCATCGCACCCTGAAATACGAGCGAAAGGGTGGAACCCCTCATCTTCCTGAACTCCCTGTCAGGCAGCTTGAGAATATCTGTTCCGTCGAGTTTTATCACTCCTTCCTCCACGGTCCCCGATTTCGGAAGGAGTCTCATGAGCGTCATTGCAAGTGTGCTCTTTCCGCTTCCCGACTCGCCTACTATGCCGAAGATCGAACCTTCCTCGATTCTGATGTTGATCCTCTCAAGGGCGCGCACTCCGCCGCCTGCTGGCCCGTACCTCACTGTCAGGTCTGTTACTTCGATCATCGCAGTCACTGCCTCCTCAGTCTGAGTTTCGGATTGAGAATCTCCTCAATCGCGTAGCCAATCATGATGAAACCGAAGATCAGTATGAATATGAAGAAACCAGGCGGCAGCACGTAGCTCAGGTCCCCGTTGGTCAGCGCACCGGTCGCGTAAGCCTCTCTTATGATACCTCCCCAGCTTATGGCTGTTACGTTTCCGACTCCCAGGAAGACGAGCGCGGCCTGCGTGAAAATGGCCGAGGCAACTGCAAGCATCGCGTTTCCATAGAGGACAGATGAGACATTGGGGAAGATGTGCCTGAACATGATGTAAAGGGAGCCAGCATTGTTGGCCCTTGCCGACTCGACGAATGGCCACTCCCTGATTGAGAGCACCATTGACCTGATTATCCTTGCCGTTGGTGCCCAGCTCAGCATGCCTATGACAAGTATGACATTGACTGTGCTCGGTCCGAGCAGGGCTGCAATTATTATCATGAATACGAGGGCGGGTATCACTATGAAGAAGTCAACAATTCTCATTATGATTTCATCCACTACCCCTCCGAAGTAGCCGCTGAAAAGGCCGGCCACCAGTCCAAGGCCGACTGCTATTGCAGCCGAAGACAGGCCCACTATCAGTGATATCTGAGCCCCGTAGAGGTCGAGTGTAAGGAGATCCTGGCCAAGCACGTTTGTGCCGAATGGATGGGAGGGTCTGGGCGAGAGAAGGAACGCGTTCGGATTTGTCGCGTATGGGCTATAGGGACTCACGAAGGGGGCAAGCACGCCCATCATGACGAAGGTGAGAACAATAACAAGCCCCGTCATCCCCTTCAGGTTGTGTGCGAACAACTTCAGAAAATGCTGCTCCTCCGTCATGAGTACCGAATCCTCGGGTCAAGGTAGCTGTAAAGCACGTCTGCAACAACATTGGCAAGGACAATTGCTATTGCAACAATCAGAAAGGCCGCCTGAAGCACTGGATAGTCGCGAGCGTTGATCGAGTCGTAAATCAGCAGGCCTATTCCCGGCCAGTTGAAAACAACCTCCGTCAGTATTGCCCCTCCCACAGTCAGCCCAAGGTTGACTGCGATCAGGCTGATCATCGGCAGCTCCGCATTAGGCATCGCGTGCTTCCTCATTATGTATCGCTCTGTCGCTCCCTTGCTCCTCGCGAAGCTGATATAATCCTCGTCAAGGACGTCGATAAGCGAATTCCTCATTATGATCGTGAATTGGCCATACAGGACAAGTGTCAGCGTCACCAGCGGCAGCACAAGGTGTCTGAGCAGATCGAACAGCTGGACAAAGCCGTTGCTGAAGCCTTCACCGATTGTGTACATTCCAGAAACGGGAAACGAAGAGGAGGCGATTGCAAGAAGGATGAGCATTTCGCCCAGCCAGAAGGTGGGTATTGAGTAAAGGGCCATGGAGGATCCTGTAAGGAAACCGTCCGTGACCGTACCCCTCCTCCACGCCGCAATCCTGCCCGTCATGATTCCAAGAAGTATGGCCAGCGTGGTGGCTGGCACAAGCAGTACCAGGCTGTTTTCAAGCGACGGATAAAGGACCTGTGATACTGCTGTCCTGTAGTAGATGGATATTCCATAGTTTCCAAGCAGCGAATTCCAGATAAACAGGTAATACTGCTGATAGAGCGGCAGGTTCAATCCGAACTGCCGGTTGAGCACTGCAATCTGGGCTGAAGTCAGGGCAGGGTTCCGGTAGAGTATCTCAATCGGATTGCCCGGCATGAGTCTGAACAGGAAAAAGTCGAAAGTAATAATAATAAAAATGGAAAGGATAGCAAAAGCTACCCTTTTGAGAAGATAGTTTCCGAACTCGCTCATCGAGGGTGGTCCCCTCTGGTCACGCCTTTCTTCTTCTCATGGCGACCACCGCCACTGCTGCTGCCGCAACAATGACCACGGCCACTCCGCCTAGGATGTAGTAGAGCGTGTTGTTGTTAGATGGCGGGCTGCTGGGCGATTTCACGACAAGCTGGGTGAAGGTCTGGTAATCAAGACCGCCGAACGGACCACCTGGGTACGAGGAGGATATGTTTGTCAGCGTGGAACTGTAGACATTGATTGCCGATGGAGAGAACAATGGTATGTACGGCAGCTGCTGTGCAAGCATCTCCTGCATCTGCCCGGAAATTGCCATTGCCTGTGCCTGCGATGTTGCATTCAGCAGTTTAGCCCACAGGTTGTCATAAGTGGTGTTGGTGTAACCGCTGTCGGATGTACCTGTGACTACCTGGTTGGACAGGAACACGCTCAGCAGCTGGGGTGCGCTTTGTATGTTGTCGAACCAGTCCCAGAGGTCCATGTCCTGCGTGAGGTTGGGCCATATCGTTGCTGCCATGCTGCCTGTCGTCTCCGCCTGAACGTTTAGCTTTATGCCGATCTTGCTGAGGTTAGTCGCCATAATGTTGGCCGCATCCACCTCAAGACTGTCTCCGCTCGGCACAAGAACCGTATAGGACAGCTGCTGGGAAGTGTTGTTGGCATTTTCCCTGATCCCGCCGCTGGTATAGGTCGTGAATCCGGACTGGTTTAGGAGGCTGTTTGCAAGCGAAGGATTGTATGCGTAGGTTGTGAGGTTAGACCAGTAGTACTGGTTTGTCGGGCTGAGGACCGAGTCGAGCGTGGTGGCATAGCCGTGGTAGACCGTGTCGGCTATGTATGTCAGGTTGAGCGCATGCGCTATTGCCTGCCTTACTGAAAGATTCCTGAGCGTCGGATTGCCTTTCCCGTAAGGAGCCACGTTGATTGATAGGTAGAAGTACTCAATGCTCGGGCTGGTTGTGACATTGAACTTGGCATTGCCCTGGAAGTTCGCCACATCTGCAGGAAGTATTCCTGTCAGACCCTGTATGGAACCTGCCTGCAGGGACGACACAGCAGAACTCTGGCTGGTGAATTCCTCGAAAATGACAGTTCCTATGGTCGGCATCTCTGACCTGATGAAGAACTTGGCATTCTTCTCTATCTGTGCGTATTGGTTTGGAACATAGTTGGTGAGGACGAAGGGACCGTCACCGACAAAGTACTGGCTGCCAGTGGAGTTGTAGCCCGCGTAAGTGCTTGCATTCACCGTACTCCATACATGTGCGGGAACGACGAAAATGGAGGCGGCCCACATTGTCCATAGAACCCCGCTGAAGGTGACCATTACAGTTTCTGTTCCAATCGCCTTTACGCTGCTTATTGCGCTCACTTCTGATGCGACGAAACTGTAGTTCTGGGCTGCAGTGTTGTATGAGTATACCACATCAGCTGAAGTGACCGGGACCCCATCGGACCATACCGCAGAGGGATTGAGATGGAAGATAACGGTGTGATTGGCATAGTTTATGTCCCACGAACTTGCAAGCGCAGGTACAATCGTCTTGTTGCCCGCATCGTAGCTTACAAGCGGCAGGTATACATTCATGTTGATCCAGGCAGTCAGTTCGGAATAAGACAGAAACGGGTTCAGCGTGTCTATGTACGTGCCGAACCATCCTACTTTGATTGTCTGCCCAGTCGTTGCGTTGGATGTGGCGGTCTGTGATGCGGATCCTGCTGCCGATTGGCCAATCACAGCCATCGAAGCAAGAAGCATGATGGCCACAATCAGTATGCTTCTGAAAACAACCCTCTGCTTTTGCATGGGGAGAAGCAATGACTCGATCGCTATATTACACTTTTTGTCAGGGCCAAAACCAGACGTGCGGCTACACTGTCTAACCGGTGCGAATTGCTCCTGCAGAATGACCGATTCGACTCGAAGAAGCTTGTGATAAGAAAGCTGAAGGTCAGGCTCCGCGAGATTGAAAAGAGGAGGCTTGCGGCAATGCAGGAGGCAACCCGGACGTCAGCGCATGAAGCAGCTTCCACTGCACAGGGCGATTCGCCAACGCCATCTGTTACAGACTTCCTGCCACCCGACAATTCCTGAAACTTCACAGGGTTTCGTGAGTAATTCCCGCTTCACTCCAGAGCAACATCGCGTGAAGCGCCGTGCGCCAAATGCATTACGCCGAGCGGGTAAGACTTATATCAGCCCATACAGACCCCGGTTCGCAAGATGCGGCAGAATGGCTGTGTGTGACTGAACTACCTGTTTCCAAGGATAGACAATGGAAGTAGAAAGGAAACTGTGTCAAAACAAAGTTTGTAAGAGAATGGTAAAAGGTTTGCAATGTCTTCACCGGAAACAGGTTACTTCTGTTTCTGGCTGGCGAAGCCCTCCGGGATTACCTTATTGCCTATCACACCGCTGAACCAGACAAGCAATATCCCTATCCAGAGCAGTCCGAGACCCGCGGCCATTACTGCCTGTGATGTCATCTTGATGGCGGCGATGCCTATTAACGTCCCGACCGCCATCAATACGAATCCAAACACATATATCACGGTATCAGAGACGTTCACGTACCCTTTGTGAGTTACATACCCTTCCTTGTTCTGACTGGCCATTTTCACTCATCTCCTCCAGACACTGAGTCGGGGGTGGATGCCTGAACGGGGGCCTGCCCCACTGACTGCGGTATCGAAAGCCCGAACTTCTGTCTCACCTTGATGTAGTCTTCAAGTGTTGGCTGCTTCTCGTAAAACCAGACAAGGGCTGCCGCAATCACTGCGAACAATGTCGCGATTCCGAAAGCTATCGCCCAAGAGGCATTCGAGAATACAACACTCGGGGCACCAGGTGTGCCAAGAACCGTCCCGAGTGTTCCACCGCTATAGAGCGTGAGCAGTATTGTTGCGCCTATGCCTCCAAATGCTCCACCGAAAACCTTCAGCATGTAGGGAATACTCCAGTTCGTAGCCACATAGTTCTCGCCGAAGTAGTCAGAGATGATCAACCAGTCAAAGACAAAGCAGGACCCTGAAACGGCACCCGTCAGCACTGCAAGTATTGCCCAAAGAACAGCTGAATGTATAAGTCCTGCGCCAAGCACCCCCAGTCCGCCTAATCCCATCAGCAGGTAGAATATTGTGACTGCTTTCCGTCTGCCTATAATCGAGGAAATCCACCCCATCGTTGGTCTTCCGATGCCATCCGTAAAGGCAAAACCCGCAGCTCCTACAGTGAACGCAACTCCACCCAAACCCATGGCAGCGCCGTAGGGCGCATAGAGGGCTACGTTGAAGAGAGAGGCAGCTAGTGCAAGCGTAAATGAAGCCATCTGCGCCTTCCCCTGCCTAGTAGCAAAAAACTCCTGTGGAGTGAACTGGGCTACCGCCGGCGGGTTTGCTTTCAGCTCCTTTGACTTGGACTTTGCCAGGTTGACAGTCAACGGGTCGACATCCGCGGGCCACCAGTTCTTGGGCGCATCACATATGAGGAACGAAGCTATGAGCAGGCCAACCGATATGATTATCCCTGTGGCATAAAGTACCGTCTGGAAGTCGCTCTGGTTGAAAATGCTCGGGATTGAGTAGGCAATGATGAATGGAACAGCACCGTATGCCCACGCACCGTTCGCAAGGCCAAGTCTCCATCCCCTCTTTTCAGGGAACCACTTTGTTACTATGCCTCCGCCAGCCGCATAACCGAGACCGGATGCCAATCCGCCGGTCATCGCATACCCCACATATGAAATCCAGGGGGCAAATGCATTGGCGAAGAAAATATATGAAATCATCAGTATGGCGGCTCCGAGCCATGCCATCCTTCTGAGCGAAAGCAGTCCATGCTCTCTCATGCGAGAGAAAATGTATGCAGCCACCGTGGCCTCAAAGAGCACATACACGGTATAATTAAAGAACCCGGCAACGGTAGACCAGCCATAATGGGCTATCACCGTGCCAGAAGCAGCTCCCCAGCCATATTCAAGCACACTGCCGAAGAAGAAACACATCCAGGCACCCAACAACATTTTCCTCCTGGTGAGCTTGTAGCCAATCACACTCTTTGTAATGTCTTCAGGGCTCTCTCCGACCCTGAATTTCCTACCGTTCTTGTCAGTGACCATATGGTAAGAACCATAAGCGGATCTGACTGCTCCCGCAGGCACCGTTGCAACTGATGTCACTTTTACTTTCACCCCTTTAGTTTATAAATTTCTTACCCGTAAATCTCTGTTAACTAATCATAATTTAGTTGAACAGGTTCAAGTGAACTTAAAATGCCACCGGGGAAAACGGAATCGGCAGATCGGAA
>JAKAPY010000054.1 GCA_021811925.1 Thermoplasmata archaeon
TAATGCAATCGCTTCCGATGCTGAAAGTGTCATTGCCGTTGTCAACGAAGGAAGGGGGCCAATAGTGCAGAAACTTCCTCGTGGTGTAATTGTCGCGGTCAACCACAATCCCTCAATGGGATTGAGTTCATCCATAATCGCAGGTCTTTCAGCTATCGGCTCCGACTCGTGCTCATGCATCATTCTTGCAGGAGACCAGCCTTTTGTGTCATCCGGAATGCTCAACGCTCTTATCGATGCGCACAAGAATGCCAAAGACTCAATTGTCTCCTACAGGTACAATGGAAGGGTCAGAAACCCGGTCCTTTTTCCAAGAAGCATGTTCGACGCGATCAGTCAGCTGAAGGGAGATGAAGGCGCAAAGAAGCTGGTTCTTAAAGCCGAATCAGAGACAAATTTCATTAATGTTGAGGATGGAAGACTGCTCCTCGACATTGACACCGAGGCGGATTTGACTCTGGCGGAGAGCTTCCTGCGGGAAACCAGGAAAACGACAAATTAATACATGCTATGTTTTCCTCAACGTTCGTGAAAGTCTTCTACGACGATGCTTTCCTTGATTATTCACACTCCCCGGGCCATCCGGAATCTCCCGAGAGATTGCGCCATACAGTTTCAGAACTGAAACGCTTGAATTGCGATGTCGAGTTCATGAAGCCCAGGGCCGCAACCCTGTCTGAACTGCTCGCTGTTCACTCGTCCGCTTATGTCGAGGGCATACGAAAGCGTTCAGTAGGCTGGGTCGACGAGGAAACACCTGTGCACAGCCAAACGTTCGACGTAGCATCGCTCGCAGCCGGCGCCTCCATAAACGCTCTTGAAACTGCTTTGCAAACAGGGACAACTACAATGGCGCTGGTGAGACCCCCTGGCCACCATGCAGGCATTTCCCATGGCGGTGGCTTCTGTTACTTCAACAACGTCGCAGTCGCGGCAAGAAAAGCGAATATGGATCGCATAGCCATAGTTGACATCGACGTTCACCATGGCAATGGAACAAGCGAGATATTCTACAACACCGACAAGGTGCTCTATGTGTCAACACACCAGCGTGGCATTTACCCCGGGACCGGGAAAGTCGAAGAAGTTGGCAAAGGCGATGGCGAAGGTTTCAATCTGAACATCCCCTTAAGGGCAGGGTCTGGAGACGCAACATTCCAGCTTGCTCTCGATTCAGTTGTCATTCCTGTACTGCAGGCCTATAAACCTCGTGCTGTCTTAGTGAGCCTAGGTGTGGATTCCCATTACATGGATCCCCTTGCTTCGTTGCTGCTTTCAACTTTAGGATATGTGGAAGTTCTCAAGCGGCTTACTGAAGCGGTGAAATCCAGCGCACTCATACTTGAAGGAGGCTACAATATAGAAGCGGTGTTTGACGTCATCCAAGGCGCTATCCAGCTTGTGAAAGGGATCGAACACAGAGCCCAGTTCAGCCACATAGAGGATTATAGCGCCATAGGTCGTGGTGACGTTATGAATGCGCTGCATTTTTCCAAGACGTTTTGGAACATATAGTGTCTTTCATGTTGATGTTTTCGAGAGCGAATATCGTTTTGAATTCGGAATTTAAATGAGAGAATCTGATTATGCCAGATAGAGTCATAAATTGTGTGTAGAAGCAAAACATAGCTCCACGAAGCACTTGGCATAGACTACGACGTCCGTGAAGAGATACTTGGTTTCTGATTCAATCCGACAGAATCATCAAAAAGCCGGGAAGCAATACTCAGTGATTTGAAGGGAAGTGAATGGTAGGAAGCGCTCCTCTTAGTTGTTGATGCTCTCTCTGCCATTGAGGAGAGTGTGAAAAGACAGTGTACAGATTCAGATTTCCAGTTCTCCATATTATGTGCTATGGGGAATGTGCAGTCGAATGTAAGGGCTTCGGACACGGACAGTGTCTCCATGGATCTGAAGACGGTGTTCAATGCATCTTCGATGGAAAAGGCAGGGAAGCGATTCGAGACCATTGTGGGCAGCTGGAACAAACGGTATCCGAAGAAGAGTTTGGATTCGCTACTTGCAGGGAAGGAGTTCCGGAAATGTTTAGCATGAAATATCCGGTGCTAATACAGGATTCATGACACTATTCTACTGAGCTCGTTGTTGGTGTTGGAAAATAGAAATTAAAGGGTTTTTTGGGGTTTTTGGAGTAACGGTTGCATTACTGGAGAGTTACAGTTCCCAGTTCCGAATTGCCGTCAAACAACACCAGTGTTGATCCTGAGGCTGCTCCTTCATTGTATACTACTATCGTCTGAGCCACGCCCAGGTTGGTTGGTGCCGTGCTGCTGCTATACACCAATACAACGTTCTTGCTGGTAGGATTTGAGGCAACCACTGCAAGGGATCCAGAAGCGATTGTCGCTCCATTTGTTCCTGTTAGAGTGTACGTTATTGAGGATATGGGCAGAGTCGAAGATGACACCTTTACGATCTGGACATTCCACCCATAAGTTTCATTCGTGGGGCTCAATCCAACGCTATTCGCTGTTCCCGGGTTGTGTGTGAACCCGCCCACCATGACGTACAGAACTGCTGCCAGAACCACTGTTATTGCCACCATCAATATGGTTGCAATGACAGGGGACACTGCGCTGTCCTTCCGTCTCTTTGCAAATTGCTTGCTTATCATTCGTTTTCAGTCCTGTGGCTTACTGCCACGAATGAATGAGTTCACTCACCTTTTTATAAGCTAAACGAAACAAATTGCTCATTTTGATACTCTGACTGAATTGAGAAATGATGAGCCAGCAGGGCGAAATACCTGCAGCCGCCTTATAAGCAGAAATTTCCACTTTATAAGGGCAGAATGCAGTCTCGGAATAATCTGCGGGATCCGTGCTCCTGGTCATGGGGATAAAATGCTAATTTCTGGCGCCCTGGCCGGGATTTGAACCCGAGTCCCAAGCTATCTGTTTCAGAGAAACGACAGGCTTGGATGATAGGCCACTACACTACCAGGGCATATTTTGAGTCCAAAACGACTTAGCATATTTAATTTGCGCAGGCCCATGGCTATTTCCTTGAGAGTATCCGGATGATCGCATCAGCAGGCTGTCCTTCCGTCTGCATCAGTGCCTGGCGGGCCTCATCAGGAGTGCAGCCTGTCTGGCTTGCGACCAAATCGATATCCTCCTGCGCTATGACCGGGCCGGCGGGTGTCGTGGCTGCAGTGCCCGCCGTCAGCCCTGCATCGCTTACTTTCGGTTCACCGCTCACCTGGTAAATCTGCTGCCCCTGCACTTTGACCATGACCACAGCGGGCCTTTCAAACCTGTATTCCTTTGTCTTTGTCCTGATGATCACTTCAGATACGTCGTCTATTTCCTCTGTCTGCATGCCCATTCTTTTCATTGCAAGGCGCATCTGTCTCGGGTCAACTTTTCCCATTCCAGGTATCATCTGATTTCAGCTCTGCTTCGACTCGATGATAAGTAGATGCTACTTATATAATTCCGTTTCTGGACCCCTATTCCCGCCGAGGTGCATTCTGTTAGCATTGCGTATATCGTCGAGGGGCGCCGCGCCGGACCAATGCACGTTATATTAAGTGATCAGCTGATTACCCGAACCGCCCCGCATCCTGTGATTGAGAGGGGGCGAAACTAAGGGGTCGAGAATCTGCCGCCAAGAGTAGAAGACTTGAAGGGAATAGTCACGGACATCGACGGGACAATGACAGGAACTGACCGCCGAGTGCAGACATCAGCCATAGAGGCGCTCAGGAAAGTCCACGACAGCGGCTACAGGGTTATACTTGCGACGGGTAACGTCCTTCCAATCGCGTTTGCCTTTCACAGGATCATAGGCCTCGACGAACCGATTGTTGCCGAAAATGGCGGCATACTGTGCTTCAACCAGAAGGTGGAATATCTCAATAATCTCCAGGATGCACAGAGGGCATACGATTTCCTGAGGAAACAGATGAAGGTTGAGCGGCTTTTTACGGACAGGTGGCGCTTCACCGAGATAGCCCTTGAGCCGAATGCTGATGTTGATCTGGTAAAGAGATTCGTCAGGGATTTCAATGTGAATGTTGAAGACAGCGGCTACGCCATCCACATCGAAGGCAGGGTCTACAACAAGTTCACGGCGGTCAAGAAGGCGTCGGCGCTCATCGGTTTGGATGTGAAGCAGCTTGCCGCTTTCGGAGACGGATTCAATGATATTGATATGCTTGCGGGCTGCGGCACAGGCATCGCCGTGGGGAATGCAGTGGATGGAGCAAAGAAGGCAGCCAAATACATTACTTCGGGCCGGTTTGGGGATGGGCTCGTCGAGGGTCTGAAGTGGCTGGGCCTGCTGGAAAGCTGATACTGCCCTAAATTCTCATGCCCCTCGCGCATGCGATGCACACCCCGCCGTGCGGTGCAAAATGCGGATTGCAAGTGGACCTGCCGCAGAGCGAGCATGTCCTGTAAGCAAGATTCCCGCAGATATGGCAAATCCCCGCAACTGCCATGACGGTCGAGTGTAATTACGCCAAAGCCCTATTTGATGCTGTCTGCTTTCAGACCAGAAGCTTCTTGGCAGTCTCCTCATCCATTGAGATTGCCTTCAGGGCATACTTGAGCGCCTTCTTCTGAATGATCTCCCTTGTCTTGTCGTCTAGGAACTTCTCCATGAAAATAGGCGCCTTTCTTGCGTACTCTGCAGCAAATTCGGAGTAGAATTGTGATGAGGAGTCCGGATCGAGTTCAGCAGCTTTGTTGTACGCCGCCTCGGCCTCGTTGAAACGGCCGTTTTCCGAACAGAAGAAGCCAAGTGAAGACTGGTAGTATGCATTGGCAGGATCGTTTTCTATCGCTTTCTTGTACAGCTCGATTATTTCCTCGACCTGGACTTGAGGAAGTGAGAGCGATGCTTCTGCCTTCCAGAAGTAGGCGTCCGCATTCTTCGGCTCCGACTTTATCGCCTTTGTGAATCTCTTCACCGCCTCTTCGGGTTTTCCATCATTGAGCAGTTGCATCCCTTCTTCCATGTCTCGGTTTATCTGGTCATTCACCATATAAATCACAATTGCCGATTCCCTTTTTGCATTCCTGTTACGGATTACCTGATCTCAAACTTAAAACTTACCACTGTATGCGAACGCTTTGACTCCCGGGAAGCAGAAGGGTGTATATGCACAATGGTGATTCCACCACGTGCGATCTGGCGACTCTATTCTTGGCCTGGATGAGGCAGGACGCGGGCCCCTGCTGGGGCCGATGGTGATTTGCGGCGTTTACGGGTCTACCGAAAGGTTAAGGAAACTGGGAGTCAGGGACTCCAAGAAGCTCAGGCCCGAACAGAGGGAGGAACTTTCCATCAGGCTGAAGGATGAATTTGAATGGAAGACGGTTGCCATATGGCCGTCCGAGATAGACGAAGCAGTGGACAAGGGCGATCTGAATGAACTGGAAGCGAGGTATTTCGCTCAGTTGATAAGGGAGATGGGGCACGAGAGTGTAATAGTGGACTGTGCAGATGTCAATGAGGAGCGCTTTGGAAAGAAGATCAGCTTGCTATCAGGCTGCTCCGGCGTCATTGCACAGCACAAGGCAGACGTGAACCATCCTTCGGTTTCCGCTGCCTCCATTATTGCCAAGACGATGAGGGACTCCATCATAGCGGGCATTCAGGCACAGTCCGACGAGCCTATTGGGTCTGGCTACCCATCCGATGCAGTTACAATACGCTATGTGACTGAATTTTACAGGAAAAATGCAGTTCTTCCGCCGTTCGTAAGGAAGAGCTGGGAGCCGGTAAAACACATAGTTTCCATCAGTAAAATTAAAAACCTCGATGATTTCAGGTAACATGATGATAGAAGAGCTTATCAATGGGGCAATAACAAAGTTCAATGCACGGGTCGAGAGCGATACAGTGCTCCAGAGGGAGCTGGACGGGATGAAAAGGACTGTCCAGGTGGAGCTGAAGGACGGGAGGAGCTTCTGTTTCGGTCTCCAGGATAACAGGATGGGTGACTTCCACGAGGGAAGGCTGGAGAATCCAGATATAAAGATCGTGTCGGATGAAGCAACACTTTCCGGGCTGCTGACCGGGACGGTCAGGCCGATGAAGGCATGGGCCACCAAGAAGGTGCAGTTCAAAGCCTCGCTGGAAGACCTGATGAGAATCAGGAAATTCTTCTGAAACGCAGAAAGTTTATTATCCTAACAGGTTTAAGCCTCATCCAACCGTCATATAGCGGGGTGGGGTAGCCAGGACATCCCGTCGGGCTCATAATCACCTGATGAGGGACCCGAAGAACGATCGTTCAAATCGATCCCCCGCTACTAGCCGTTAATTCCGCGCCATTGAATGTGATCAACAATAATTTTATACAGAGTCGTTTTAGTTCGTCCGTAAATGGAAAAACCCAATCTCTGTATCAAGTGCATAAACTGGGATCACAGGCCTGAAGGCGCACCCGGAGAGCGAATGGGGTACTGCATAGCTAGGCGCAGGATCGTCGGGCCGCATATGGACTGTGAGTATTACCAGCTCAAGACGGCCGACAGGGTAGCCACTATGAACAACAAGCTGTATGGCCAGATAGACGAGGGCATGGAAGATGCGGATTTCTGAGCGTGGAAGGAACATACTCTAAATATCGTATCACTTTTACACTACCTACAAGTAGGAGGAGCAGGCACCTGCATGGTACGGTATCAGATTAAATGAGTGTCAAAGGGGGAAATGTCTTGCTTAACACGAAAACTAGGACTCTGGCTGTGATTGTGTTAGTTGCCGCCCTCATAGCACTCAACGTCTATACTGTGGAGGTACTTTCTCTGAAATCGCCATCGCCGACGCCGATCCCGGCGTATCCCGCGGTCGCACTTGCCTTCAGCGACGGCAACCTTACGATACTGATCAAGGCTGCCCTGGGAACTTATTTCTACAACAGCATTACAATCAATGGAACATACTGCCAGGCCGGGGGCACTAACGCAACCATATCAAACACGACACTCGACAGCATATATCTGGGCATGACGCTCCATACAACAAATGCAACCTTCAATTCAACAGCACTTGATCTTGCAAACCACGAAATTTACTATTTCAACGCAACTGTGAATGTCAACTTCTCCATGCAATCGAATGATATCGTCATCAATTACCCTGGCGGCGAAACAAACCAGATAGTTCTCGGTGTGAACCCGATCGAAGAACCAATGGAAGGTGTGTTCTACGGCTAAAATTTCTCTTGGAACAGCCACATGGATAGCAGTGATAGTGATACTTGCAGCATTCGAGATTCTGCAGCTTACTGGCATACTCAAGGTGACACAGATAGTTGCCAACTTCTACCTCTTCATGTTCTCCATCGTTGTCGTGTCGGTCCTTGCCGTCATAGGCGCCATTTTCCTGGGAATGACAATCGCGCATCGTCTCATGGAAAGAAAGGATTTCACTCCCTTCGAGGAAGAGATGTTCTCCATGAGGGAACAGATGAACAGGATCGAAAAGATGATTGAAACCATCAACAAGGAGAAGTGAAGTCACACCAGTCGTTCGGTGCAGATCTCACGCCTCGAACAGTTTGCACACTTTCCCGGTCTCCTGTGGTTCCTGTGCGCCTCGTTTGCCTTGAGGCATTTCCTCATCTCATCCGCTTTAGAGAGCAGCAGCTTCTCTATCTCGTCATCGTAGTCTATGGTGTGCTTTGAGTTGCCATAATAGATGTAGCCGTACTCCGGCCTTGCGCCGTAGTTGTCCTCCACCAGCTTGCAGTATGCAGAAAGCTGCATTATGTGTGAGAACAGCGGGCCTGCCGGTATCCTGCCGGACTTGAACTCGCCCGGAACGGCCCTTCCACCCTCTTCCACAATGAAATCGGGTTTCCCCGAAAACATCCCGTCCCTGGAGTACAGGACAGGGTGGGAGTCATCGCCCACGTACACCACCTTCCCTTCGACATTTCTTGCGCCCGATATTGCCTCTGCGCTGTTTTCGGCCGTGATGTTCATGTGCAGATACACGCTGGCACCCACCAGCCAGAGCAGGGAAGCTGTTTCCATTATCTGTGCGAAGGACGTATTCACCTGCAGGGTTGTTATCGCGATGCATGCGGAAGTGACAGCCGCGACTGCCATGTACACGGTCCACTTCTCTACCAGTCTTATCCTGAGCCGCCTCATGTATGCCAGGTACAGAAGGGAGCCGGCTATGACAAGCCAAATTACGGCAAGAAGGAGGAAAAGCCTGGATATCATCTGCTTTCCGTTGAAATCGAGAAGTGAAACGCCGAGGATCGCAAGAATTGTCGAGATGAGGGCGTAATACATTATCATCCTGCTGTACATTACGGCAGATTCCTGGTTCGCGGACAGGTCCAGCAGGTCGCTGCTCAGGCTCTTGTGCTGCACGGTCCCTTTTGCAGTCTTCTCACTGCTCGAGCTGTCGCCGGATCCCGAGCCAAGCCACCAGCTGAGGGGGCAGTATGAGAACTTCTCGAGCTCTCCTGCTGAAAAAGGGGGACCTGTGCTCATTGAGTGTATTTCGTTTCAGCTCGGATAAAAAAGGTTGTATCTGTTTTTCAACTTAGGAACTGCCGCCGGTTGTTGTGGCTGCCTGCTCCAGTTCACGCAGTATTGAGTTGTCGCCTACGATGACCCTCCCGTCACTCTGTATGTCATCAATTATACCGAACCAGTAGAGAACCAGGCCGTCGCCGAAAAGGTCGACGTACTGATGGAACTGCTTCCTGTTGTTCTTTCTTATCTCGATGTCATCGCCGAAAGAGGCTTTCGAATCAATCCACTTGATCTTCAGCCCTTCGAAGGACAGAGGCTCGTCCAGAAGGAAGTCGGGTGTCTTGGGGAACTTTCCCCTCAGGTCTTTCTCGGTCCTGTATGTTATCCCGTGCTCGTTGAGCCAATTGGCCAGCTTCTCCTCCCCCTTTATCCCCCTGTCCTTCTGGACTTGGGCACCCTCTGGCGAATAGAGTATATCCGCCTTCCTGATTGCCTCCATTTCGACCCTTAGCTTCTTGTCCTCAATGGTCTCGGGCTCCCTGACCATCTTCCAGAATTTCTTGCGCCCTACGCCGCTCTGGCTGCTCAGTATGAGGCCAAGCAGTATTGGAGGGAAGTTGAGCCGCCTCGCTATCTTTACCATAGATTCACCCCTCTGCCATCTGCGCAGCAGCGAGGGGGCCATCTCAACTATCTGGTAGTAGTCCTTCGTGGCATACCTTACTGTCTTCTGCGTGTATACCACAAGCATTAGCTCCTCGGGCAGACCTGTTCTTTCAGCCTCGCGCTTGATGTCATCCGGCCTATTGAGTGAATAGTATATTTCCGAATATGTTTCTCTCTTCATTTCGTTTCATTGCCTTCTTTTGTTAATCCAGTCCTGCTCCAGTTTACGAAGCATCTGATGGGGAATAAAATTAGATAGTAATATATATCGATTCTTTAATTTGATCGCAGCATCAGGTGGCTTGCATGCTCCAGAAGGGATAAACTAATGTCGCAGTTGAATCTATTCACGTCCGAGGAAATGCCGCCCTGGCTGCCTCCGCAGGCTAAGGAAGCACGGAGCCATGTGTTCTGGGCACAGATTGTTTCATTCATTGAAATACCGATTTCTGTATTTCTTACAATCCTTCTGCTTTATTACTATTTCAGGTACTCTTCACCATCATTCGTCAGGATCAATCCAAATGCGGCCTCGCTTGCATCCGCGTTTTTCGCATTTGCAATGTACTTCATTGCTATAGTTATAGTCTCCGTCCTTGAACTTGCTTTCATCAGGGTTCACGTTTCCAATCCTATTGACAGCGGCAAGTTCGTCGTCGCCGAGGAAAGGGCCGTTCTGTGGGGAGTCCTTTCAATACTGTTCGGACTCATACCCGGCATCATGCTCATCGCTGCGGCAATGAGCCTGAGGGAGCTGAACAAGCACGCAACAAGCGTCAAGGAAATACCCGCAGAGGCTGCAAATGGCCAGCCACCTTCCGGTCCAGCCCCTCCGGCAGGGGAGGCAAAGAAGCCACCCCAGCCACCCCAGACTCCTGCCAAGCAGCCCCAGCCGTTTTCGGTCCCTGCTGCATCAAAGCAGCACTCTGATA
>JAKAPY010000055.1:0-8941 GCA_021811925.1 Thermoplasmata archaeon
AGAAGAAGGTATACCTTGACAATGCCAGGCCGGCGAAAACTGACATACTGGTCATCGAGTCCACCTACGGGCTGCCCAACTACAGGTGCCCCGACCCTGTGGAGCTTGCGGGCGTAATCAGGGACTGGGCGGCGGATGCACTTTCGCTCGGAAGGCATGTGGTGTTTACCGCATACCCGCTGGGCAAGGCGCAGGAACTGCAGGTGATTCTCGGCGGAATGCCGCTCTACGCGGACGACTCGGTGCTAAGGCACAACGCAATCGCAATGGGAGGGCATGATGCGGGTGCGGGCCCGCTTACAGATGTGGGAACCGAGCCCTCGGTGATAGTTTCATCGAGCCGCAATGTGATGGTTCATCTTCCATCCGCGGTGAGGCGAAACGCGCTGACTGCAACAGCATCCGGATGGTGCCTTGACGGTGCCTTCTGGGGAAGGTCGGGTTATGACGAGGCTTTTCCACTCTCCGACCACTGCGACTACTACGACCTTATTGAATTCGTACGCGGATGCGGCCCGTCTGCGGTCTACACCGTCCACGGCTTTGAGAAGGAGCTTGCCGCAAGCATAAAAAAGGAACTCGGCATAGAAGCACGGCCGCTGAGGCAGAGGCCCAAGGGGCAGAAGAAGATAGACAGCTACTGACTACTTCTGTTTTACAAAGCGTGGATATGTGCCCGGTTTCATGAAAACACGCATGGTGTCGCATGCTATGCCGGATGCGGTGTTATCAATCATCTCGGACGACATGAGCGCGTTTGCGAGAGCAATGCCTTCACCCTTAGTGCTCATGAGCGAAACAACGCCACCCCTCTTGATGCCGGAGGGGGCCGACGCAATCCCCTTGACGGTCAGGTTCGCACCGTGGCAGATGCTGTCCACGGCGCTGTCCTTGAGAACAACCATGGGGAATGACTGGAGAAGTGTCTCGAACGGCCTTACGGCCGAAAGAAGTTTTGCAGGCTGGCCCTCCGACAAATAGTGGACAGCATCCTCCAGCCCCTGCAGCGTCACGGCCATTGACTCTGTGTAGGGCCCGGATCTTGTCCTCCTGAGCTCTATCATCTGCCCGCCCGCACCCGAAGCCTCGCCAATGTCCCTGCACAGGGTCCGTATGTACGTCCCCGCCTCGCACTTGACCCTGAAGAGAACCATCCTGCCGCTCATCTCGAGGAGCTCAAGAGAGTGTATCTGCCTGATTCTCCTCTCCCTCCTGACAGCGGAGCGGACAGGCGGAAACTGGTATATCCTGCCGGTGAACTCGGAGAACAGGGCGGTGACCTCGTTCCTTCCCACGTCCGCATGAAAACGCATCACGCCGGTGTATTCCTTGGGCAGGAAGTGGAGGGCATCAAGCGCCCTGACAGAGAGCCCGATGCCAACTGGCAGAACTCCTGTAACCGCCGGGTCAAGTGTGCCGCCGTGGCCGACCTTTCTTCCGCCCAGCATTTTCGATACCCATGCCGAAACCTGGTGGCTCGTGGGTCCGCTCGGCTTGTCTATCACTATGATGCCGGTGTCAAGCAGTTCCTCGACCGTTCGGGAGGAAGGTGCCTTCCCGTACCTACCCTCGGCATCCTGCTGCGCGGCCACTCAGACCACGCCCTTCTTCCTCATCGCTTCCATTGAGGTGGCGACAAGCTCCTCGGGTGAGCTGTTTTCTGAATCAAGGAGCAGATCATATATCGATGTTGCACTCGGATCCATGGAATATATGTCCATGTACCTCCGGCGCTCGCTCTCCTCTCTTGCCCTCATCATTGAAAGGGACTCCTCCCCGCCCGTGCCGTCGCGCTGTGAAATCCTCGAGGCCCTGACTGATTCGGCGGCGGTCACATAGATGCAGTAGGGTTCGAGCCCCGCCCTTTTCAGCATGAGGCATGCAAGCCTCGCCTCGACAATGCAGCTCTTCATGCCGGAAGCCTCCTCCACCACCCTCCTGTCAAGCTCTGTGTCTATACTGTGATCCTTCTCCGCAATAAGGTTGAACTGCAGCACGTCCATCCCGCGGTCAGATGCCATTCTCCTGAAGACGAGGCCAGTGCTTATCAGCTTCAGCCCAAGCTTTTCGGAAAGGAGCTTTGCCAGCGTTGTCTTTCCGCTGCCTGCCGGTCCGCTTATGGCAACTAACACGTAAACACCATTTGCAGCACCGTATAAAACAGCTTTCAGGGAGAGGCTGACAGCCTGCCGAGTCTCCGCTTCAGCATGAAATAGCGGAGCAGCCTCTGGTAAATCTGTGTAAATGGTATACCAAGAACCGCGTAAAGGTAAACCCATGTGGGGAATACCAGGAATTGCTCCGTGAAGTAAACCCTGGGGGACCACGGGACCGTGAAGACGGGGTACGGCAGCGCATAGAGGAAGACGCTCAGCCATGTGAAAAGAGGGAAAATGACGATGAGTGTGATGGGAAGTATCCTCATCTGCTTGTTCATCAGCTGCGTATTCTCCATCATGTACTTGTTCTGGTGCCGGTTGAGCTTCTTAATCCTGTCCTGATCCTTGCTCTTGAACGCTTCCCTCTGCTCCTTTCTGAGAGCGGCCATTATCTTCTGGATTCTCGCCTGCTCCACAAAATCGGTGAACAGGAGCCTGAGCGTTGTCCCTAACAGCACTACTATCAGTTCTGCAATCATTATGGTGATTACCGGGAGGGATCCGCCAAACCCGATTGAAGGAGCAAGAACGAAGTTCATGCCCGAAACTGCGGTGTTCCGCACCCCCGGGTTGAAGAAGGCAATGAGCATGCCGAACATGACTATGAGCATGAGGAACATGGAGCCCGTTCCCTGAGGCATCTGCTGCTGCGCTGGCCTGGCCGTGGATGCCATTCAGCTCCACTCCTTCAGTGCCGTCCGCATCATCCCGACTCCCCGAAGAACTGCCTTAGCACAGGATGCATTTCCATCATCTGCTCCTGCCCGATGGCATCGTAGAACTGGATCATTATGCCAGTGGCCAGAAGCAGGCCCACACCGGTCGCATTTCCCACTGTACCGATGAGGTCTGCACCAACTGCAAGGAAACCGACGAGGGCACCGCTCAGTATCGTGACAGAAGGTATGTACCTTTCAAGCACCCTCTTCATGACCCTCGGATCCCTCCTGAAGCCCGGTATCTGCATCCCGCTGCTCTCAATCTGCTCCGCAACGGCTGCGGGCCCCATGTTTGTTGTTTCTATCCAGAATCTTGCGAAAATTATGCTCCCTATGACATAGACAAGCGTGAATGCAATGACCCAAAGGGCAAACTGGTACGGCGCATGATTGGCAAGCTGTGCGCTAGAGGCACCGTAAGCAGGATTGATCATTGGCAGAAGCCAGTCTGAAAGACCGTTTATATTGCTCACATACCACGCCAGGCCGCTGGTAGGCAGGGTGCTGCCCGCAGCATATGTTCCAAGCAGCACCTGGTGACCCAGGATAGGAATCTTCTGCATCGTCGGATTGGTCCATAGCAGGTAGCTGAACATGCTGACGTTTGCGAGAAGCGCGGCCACGAGTATGACAGGTATATTGGATGCGTAGATGAGTTTTATCGGGTATCTTCCCCTGGCTCCCTTTGCCGTTTCATGTGCAAGGGGCAGTTCTATCCTTGTTGACTCAGTCCATGCAACAATCAGGAATATTGCCACCGTTCCTACAAGGGCCACCACTGAATTGGGATTGCCAAGCATGAGCGACTCGAATCCTGTCCCGGACATCTGTCCGGCGGAGACGTGGAAGAGGACATAGATTATCTTCGGGATGGTCCCGACGGGCGCAAGAGCAAGCGGTCCGGTGGGAGCGGGAGAACCGGGTGTGGCGGCAAGGGGAGAGGGGTTGAACAGGCCGGTGAATATCTGCTGCGACACGCCTGCAGCAATGAAGAGGGATATGCCGCTTCCAATCCCCCACTTGGACACTATCTCGTCCATCAGGAAGATGAGGTATGAACCTATGAACAGCTGGGCTATGATTATGATCTGCGCAATTGTCCTTCCGCCGCCGTAAAGCGGATATATGCCTAGGAGGGAAACGGTGTTTGCCGAATTGCCTATGTTTGTCACAAATGCCGGGCTCGGGTCGAGATAGCCGAAGACCTGTGGAATTGCCTCGACAAATATCATTATTATGACGACAAACTTCTGAGTGCTCTGGTAAACAGCCTTGTCCTCGTCATCCTGCAGGTTGAGGTTGATTATCTTTGCGCCGGTGAAAAGCTGCATGACGATTGAACCGGTGACTATCGGTCCTATTCCAAGCTGCAGTATTGAACCCGAGGCGCCGGCTATTATTGCCCTGTACTGCTGGAACAGGTCAATCTTGGTGCTCAGGTCAAGCCCGTAGATGTAGACATTTGTCATGACGAAATAGAGGAAAAGTATCAGAATTACCCAGAGCATCTTCGTCCTGAAGTGGACGTGCCCCTCTGGCTTGGTAATCGCCGGCAGCCTGTCTGTGAAGGGCTTAAGTTTGTAAAGTAAGCTCTTCTTCTCCTCGTCCGCCATTCTATCACAATTAAAGATTCAAGCTATTTAAGTGTCACACTTCCGCCTGCCTTTTCGACGGCGGCCTTTGCCCTGTCCGTTGCATGCCCCACAACAATCTCAAGCGGTTTGTCCACAACGCCGCTCGACAGCAGCTTGTAGTATCCCGCGGAGTTGAGATCCACCAATGTCTTCCCGCCTTCGGTCTTTGCGTGTCCCTCCGCAATCAGCCTGGGCAGCTGCGAAACAACCGACGCAACGGTTATCCCCTTTCTTGCCTCGATCATCTTCTGCGGCCTTTTGAAACCGTGTACGCCGAAGTGAAGCGGGTCGAACTTGAGAGTGTGCATGAACTTGTGCTTGTGCAGGCCCGCATTGCCCCTGCCGCCATGGATGCCTGCGCCCCTGCCTGCCTTCTTCCCTCTCCCGTGAGTCCTGCTTCCCCTGAATTTGTTTGTTCTGCTTACCATCAGACTGCACCTTCCTTTGCCGGAAGCATCTTTTCAATGAGCGTGTTGATTTCTGTTCCCCTGTAACCAAGGGAGCCGCCGGCCCGGTAGCTCTTCTTTATCGCTTCCCAGCCCTTCCTTGGGGGATGCAGGCGTATAACCCTCTTTATGCTGAAGTCGGAGAGTGACGACGAACCGGAGAGAAGCGAGCCCGCCACCGCGGTTGCATCTGATTTGTACTTCTCCTTCAGCGCATCCTCATTGACTTTGTGGTTTCCCTCAAATCTTGCTGTAGAAACAAGGACCTGCTTCAGCCCCTCCGGCGTGAGCTCGCCCCATGTAACGTAATCCTTTACCGACTGGAGCATCCTCCTTGATGTTTCGGACTCCTGAAGCAGAACCATGTGGTTTACCTTCCTGAGCTGGAGCTGCTCTAGAGTCTCAAGCGCATTCCTCTTGATCTTGCTGTGTCCCCTGATTCTGATCACGGCATACATTCACTTCGCCTCCGTGGTCTGCTGGACAGGCTGTTCCGCAACGTGCACCCTTGAGACGCCTGAGCGTATCTTGAGCCTCTCGCGCTGCTCTTCTGAAACCCTGTATGTCACAGTCTGCTTCAGCGCTTCAAAGGCCGCATATGTGAAATTGAGGGTCGTCTTTGAGTGGCCGTCCGTGAAACCCCACGCGTCGTGTATGCCCGCCAGCCCCATGACAGTCTTCGCCACGTCCCCCAGGGCAAGGCCGACGCCACGCGGCGCTGGCCACAGTGAGAGCTCGACGGAGCCTGACTTGCCGATTACCTTGAAGGGAAGGGTATGCGGCGTCCCGCAGCCACACTGCCACGAGCCGCAACCCCTCCTGATCTCTATTATGTTGAGCTTTGCATTTTCAATTGCATTCCTGATTGTCGGACCAACTTCTCTGCCCTTTGCCCTTCCGACGCCAACTATGCCGTCCTTGTTTCCCACAACGCAGGTGATTGCAAACTTCACCCTCCGGCCTGAATCTGTCATTCTCTGGACCATGTTGACATCGGCCACCTCGTCCACCATGTCCGGGACGAGCATGTCCACGATCTCCGCTTCCCTAAGGGGGAGCTTCGATGCGAGGACCTGGCTTATTGATGTGACCGTACCGTCTGCAACGAGCTTTCCAAGCTTTGTCTTGGGTACCCAATCGGCCATTACTTGACCACCATCTTTGTCTTTATTTCGGACATTTCACCATGCCCCTTTGCAAGCGCCTCTATTCTCTCGGCTGGGACGAGTATTCCCTCGCCATGAGGCACTTCGAGCCCTGCCTCCACCATCCCGTTAAGCGCTGCATATATTCCCGAGTTCCTGGCCGGGCTCACAATGCCCGCATCGAGCACGGCTTCTGAAACTCCCCTCTTGACGGCTCTGCGCGCTGCGAGCAGACCGGTGAGATAGGCGGCGGCCGAATTGGATGCGGCCCCCTTCCACCCGTATTTTGCAAGTTCAATGCTGCTCGCGGATGCGACGACCGAGTCGCCCGTGTTCTCGAATTCGATAAACTGGACTGTGAAGTACCTGTTTGTCTTCCTCACTACGGCCCTCGCCTTGCCTGACTTGACAAGCTTGAGCCTGTGCGAATAGTCGGTGAGTCCCTCTCTCCTTCTCCTGAATGGAACCTTATATCTTGGACCATGCATCTTGATCACTCCTTCAACAGGCCCTGATCTCTCAGGTGCTCCTCGAGATTCCTTCTCCCCTTGAACATGCCGCCCTTGGTGAGTCCGTAATATTTCCTGTAGGTGGACCTGTCTATCTTGCCGCCGTCCCTGTACTTTCTCAGCTCATCCCTCATTGCCCTTATGCTCTTGACCCACCTTGTCTTTCCGGGAGACCTCGTATTGAGCGTTCCCTTCCTGCTTCCGTGTCCCTTCTGCCTCCCCTTTACCTTCTGCCTGAGGTTCTTGTTTATTCTTCCCCTTGAATTTCCCTTCTTGGGAAGCTTCACGATGCTTCCGGACAGTATTGCCGTCCTCACATCAGACCTCGTGATTGCGTCGGCCACATCGGTGATCCTGTTCGGGTTGATCCAAACACGCGAGGCACCGCACTTCAGTATTTCAGCCGCCATCCTCTTCTGATTCTTCAAATCCATTTAGCTCACCCGTTCAGCACACGAATTTCCAGCTTCTCCGCCTCGGCGACTATGTCCTGCCTTTTCCTGGACCCTACCGAATGGCCTATGCGCACGGCAGTGGTCTTTGGATCTACGCCTTCCAGTCCCTTTACATTGAATATGAGCTTCTCTGAAAAGCCTGAGGGGTGCAGGCCGCGCACACTGGAGGGAGAGCCGTAACCGACTGACACCGACTTCGGCCTGTAGTAGACAAAGAGCCTCATCTTGCCCTGTTTTCCCCTCGGTTTTCTCCATTTCATTCCGAGTCGCTGCGCCTTGAAATACTCGGCCCTGAGGAACTTCGGCCTGCGCTCGGCGATCTCCCGCCTGAGCTCAAGCGCTGCCAGCACTTCAGCGGTCAGCACGGGCTTTCTCTTCGCCTTGTGCACTTCGTCCCCTTCACCTGCAGCAGCGGGCTTCTCTTCGCTCACTTCCTCCTTCTTCTCCTCCGCTTCTGCCTCCTCTTTCCCTTCCTGCTTCTCCTCTTCGGAGAGGTCCTGGACCCATGACTGGACCGTAGCTTCGTCAACCTCAAGCTGTTCCGCTAGGCTGGCAGGACCGTTTTCCTCCAGCACTTTCTTTAGTGAGGCTGCATCCTCTATGCCCATGCCCTTCATCCTGGACAGGACCGCGTCGTCAACGCCGCTGAGTTCTTTCAGTTCAGTCATGCGAGCACCTTTCCAGCTTTTTCGACTATATAAATTCCATCCTGGAAGACCCTTCTGTCATAGTTCTTAATCCTTGTCGCCTTCTCTATATTGGCTGCGGTCTGCCCCGCCTCCTCAACGTCTACCGAACTCACTGTGACCTGGTCCCCGGATATCGAAACCTTCGCCCGTCCCATGATCCTTGCCTTTCGCGGGAACCTCTCTCCGAGGAAATTCTCTATTATGACATCTGTTCCCTTGACCTGCACCTTGATCGGGAAATGGGCATAGACTATCTTGAGCCTGTACTCGAACCCCTTTTCCGCTCCCTTTACAGCAGACCTGATCTCCGAAGCTATCGTGTTGAATTCGGCAATTTCCTGTTTCCTGGGCATCTCGAGGTTGAGAACTATGCCGTCCTTCACATTGACGCTCACCCTGCCGAGGTGAAATTTTCTTGTGACTTCCCCGGCCTTTCCCTTGACAACAAGGGCGCCATTGCTGAAACGCGCGGAGACTCCGTCCGGCATTTCGATTTCAGCCCTTATGTTTCCTGTTACCGCCATCTTTACCACCTCAATAAACATACGCCAGCAGTCTGCCGCCTACTCCGAGCTCCTTTGCCTTGAACTGTGAAATGACGCCGTTTGTAGTTGTCATTATGAGGAGCCCGAAATCCTGCGCCGGCAGGTATCTTGATTCGAACTGTTCGATGTTGTTCTTTCCAACCGCATGCCTTGGCTTGACAACTCCGCAGTTGTTAATTCTCTTGGAAAGCCGCACCTTGAATAAGCCCGCCTTCGCGTCGTCTATCAGCTCAAATTCCTTTATGTACCCGTTGTCGGCCATGACCTTCAGCACATGGCCGATAAGTTTCGAAGCCGGTCGAATAAGGCATTCGTCCTTTCCACGTTCCTCAGCATTCTTGATAGTGGCCATCGCATCATTTAGTGGATCGTTCTGCACTTGTTCACCTCACGAGTATTTCCTGAATTCAAGCTGCGGGGCAATCTCCCTGAAGCACTGCCTGCAGAGATGCAGGCCGTATCTCCTCACTATACCCCTTTTTCTGCCGCAGCGGCGGCAACCGTCCTTTCTTCCAAACTGCTTCTTGGGCTTCATTCGACAACCTCCAGTCCGAACTGTTCCTTTAGGAAGCCAACACTTTCAGTAAGAGTGAGCCTGTGTTTTGCCGGCACCGGCCTCTTCGCGATCTGGCGCCTTGAG
>JAKAPY010000055.1:8951-9736 GCA_021811925.1 Thermoplasmata archaeon
GATTCTGTAGCCTGGCCTGATCATGGAGACGTTGATGTCCATGCCGAAGACGCCTATTTCAGGGTCGTATTTCATTCCTGAAAAATCGGTGTAGTCGGAGATTCCGAATGAAAAGCTGCCCTCCGGCGAGAATGAGTAAAGGCTTATCCTGTTTTCCTTGACCCAGAGTGCCTTCTTGAGAAACTCCGAGGCAATCTTCCCCCTGAGTGTCACCTTGCATCCAAGCGGCTGCCCCTCACGGATGCCAAAGTCCCTGTTGGTTCTCTTAGAATGGGTGATATACGGCTTCTGGCCGGTGACCATCTCAAGCACTTTCTGCGCCTTGACCAGCCGATCGCCAGCTTCGCCTGCCCCAATGTGCACAACAACCTTGTCCAGCTTCGGTGATCGCATCTTGTTCATAGCGCTGACACCTCCGGCAGTCTGACCGCAGATTGAGTCTTTCCTGAGACAAATACGTTCATCCAGACGGTGGAGAATCCTTCCTCGAAAAGAACCAGGTTGGGTGCCGGGTTTCTCCATTTCTCGAATTTCTTGACCGTCGCCAGTTCACCGACATGACTGCCGCCAGTGATCAATGCCTTTGAACCAGGTGCGAGCTTGAATATCTCGACAACTTTCTGTGAAGGCAATTCGAGCCTTACAACATCACCTGTAGATGCATCCGTGTCCGCAATAATGCAGCGGCCATCATGGAGTGTTATCTGCTTCTTGCCTCCCTTCAGCGTGTGCCTGCCCTGGATCCTGCACAGCTTCCAAGATGCCTCTTCCTTTGTCGCCGAGAT
>JAKAPY010000056.1 GCA_021811925.1 Thermoplasmata archaeon
GGCATGAGCACCACCGGTGGCTTCATTGTTTACAGCAACATAACCGGCGTTACTACACCCGGCACATATGTGGCTCCTAATACGAACATGATAGTATACTACATACTCGTCGGGCTGTCTGCAACACCACTCCCGCCAGGTGTGAACTCTGGCAACGCAGTATTGACTGTCGACATCAACGCAGCCGGTGTGGTTTCAGGATAAACGACCGAATCCTGACTGCTGGGCCAAACCTCTTAACCAAACCAATTTTCCTTTCCCGTTTTCATTTTGCGCACCCGTGTCTTTTTCATGGGTGTGATTCCTTGAGTCACATCACGACAGTCAGGCTGACGATGTAGATGACGAAGAAGGCAAGACCGAGGGCCATCACGTAAACCGGTATCCTTCCATTTCTTACAAAGAAGTAGTACATTCCTGAGGCGAGAGCAGTTCCGAGTATGCCTATTGCGGCTGTCGTGTTCAGACTCCATGGAACAAGGAGAAGGGAAAGCCCCGGGTAGAAGGTGGCGTACAGGACATTCTCGCCCACAAGTGCGCCAATGGCAAGATCGTTCTTGCCTGTGAAAGCCCAGACCATGCTTGCGATTGTTTCCGGGATGGCCGTTGCAATCGGGATTACAAGTATCGAGAGGGAAAGGGCAGAGCCAGGGGCGGGAGAAGATATTTGCGATATTGAATGCACCAGGAGTGTAGAACCAAGGTAGAGAGCGGCGATTGACACGACAATCTGTGCAGACACGAAAACCGGCCTGCCGAGCAGCCTGACAAAGTATGCTTCTTCGCCCGCCTCCACAGAAGAGGTGACATCGTTTCTGCGTACCAGCCAAATGTATGCGATGTAGGAGGCAAGGTAGGCTCCGCCCATTACGTACTGGAGGGGCATGGACCGGATGAAACCGGGAATGAGAATCCAGGGAAAGAGAATTGCTATCAGAAGGTAAGGCAGGCGCATTTCCCTGCTTACTGCAAAGCTCCTGGAGAGAGTCCTGCCAAGAAGGTAAGCAATGACAAGCGAGAGGAGGACAAGAAAGTATGAAAGCGTCGAGGTGATGAACGGCTCGCCTATTATCGTCCCTATTCCTATTTCATTTCCCCTTCCACCTGAATTGGTGAAGACGGCAATCAGGAATATTAACAATTCAGGGACGGAAGTGAAAAGCGGGGTGGCAATTGAGCCGGTGAAGGAGCTCGTCCATCCCATCTTGCCCGCAAGATACTCTATTGCATTTACAAAGAGCAGCGAAGCGGAGAAGACCGCGAGCAGGCTCAGGATGAGCTCCTCGAGCGGCGTCATGAATCGCTAAAGAGTAGTCAGCTTCTTAATTAAACCACTGGCAGACAGGTTGCCTACCTGTAAGAAGGATGCCTCGTTGCAATTATCTCTCTTGCAAGCCTGGCGGCCAGGACTGCCGTGTTACCGTTGTCGTACTGCGGTGACACCTCGACAATGTCTGCCCCCACTAGTCTTGACGAGAGCTTGACAATAAGCTTTCGAACCTGGAGAGGCGAAAGGCCAAACGGTTCAGGCGTCCCCGTGCCCGGCGCATAAGCGGGGTCGATGCCATCTATGTCTATGCTCAGATAGATCTTCTTCTTCCCCAGCCTTTCCTCGATTCGTTTTATTGACGCATCGATGCCGTTCTCGGCAACAAAATAGGCATCAATGAAATCCAGTCCCTTTGCATTTTCAAGGTCCTCCCTTGCCACCGACCTTATGCCGATCTGCATTACGCTGCCTATTCCAACATGGTCCGCAAATCTCCTGCTGGCACAGGCGTGGCTGTTCGTCCATCCCATATACTCGTTCCTGAAGTCCAGGTGAGCATCCACCACCACGACACCAATGTCCTTCGGATAGTTGGTGAGGATGGGGGGCGATATTGAATGTTCGCCGCCGAATGTAAGGAGGAACTTGCCGTCCCTGATTGCAGAGCCTGCCGTTGAATGCACTTCATCGCACATTTCCTCGACAGGGCCGAATACCTCCGTGTCGCCCATGTCGAACACGTCAATGTCCCTGAGGTCGACGCCATGATCGAAAAGGTAGCTTTCAAAATTCCAGCTTGCCTCCCTTATGGCGTTGGGGCCAAATCTTGTGCCCGGCCTGTAGGACGTTGTGCGGTCGTACGGCACACCTAGAATCGCCACCCTGGCGGCGGCATAATCGTCTATTGTGTCTGCAAACTTCAGTAGATGGGCTGACATCTTGACTTTCACAGATCGAATATCTTTCTCATTCCCATTGAGGAGACGTACAGCGTCTCTCCACCGACCTTCAGGGTCCCCTTCTGCTCCTCTGTCACCCTGAGGTGGAATGTCTCAAATGTTTCCAGGTCCATGAGTTGCACTTCTTCACCTGACATGGACAGCACCTGTGCCTTCCTCTTGTCCATCTGAGGCACCTGAATCCGGTGCTTTACCGGGTGGACGATGCTCCTCTTCGAGCCGTCGAATACGCCAACAGCCTCAATCCTGGCCTTGGCTTCACCGTGCTTCCCCGGTTTGGATGTGGAAATACTCAATATCTTGCAGGGCTGCTCGTCAATGAGGATGTACCTACCCTCTTTAAGCTCCCTGACTTCGGCCTGGGTCCATGCCATATCTTATCGGATTTGACCATCATGCCCTTGGCTAAATACGTTTCGCAGTAGTCGTGGGAGTGCAGTTTCGGCAAAATGGCTGGCGCAATTGAGGAACGGAATGTCATCGGAAGACATCTGACTCGATGATCAAGAGTCTTGCGCGGGGGGTCATTTAACAGCTGTCACGCAGATAGTTTGTGGTCGCTGGCAATTCAATTGTGGGCTTCAATCAGGAAATTATGGAAATCCTTTTTGGGAAAGCTAACGATGCACTTGCGGGAAGGCCATAAAACAACCCCTGAACGAAGGATCTGAAGACGGATTGAATACGACAACTGACATGCACAAAACAATGGCATAATATGAAGGACAACATCGAGTTGTACGGAACTGTTTACAACAACGCAGCCCAGATCAATGCTTCGATAAATTCTATCGAGGAATGCCTGGGCGCGGATCTTCATTCCATTAATGTAGTTGACAATTATTCAAATGACGGGACATTTGAGGAACTGCTCAAGCTTGAAAAAAAATTCGGCAACATAAAGATATTTCGGGACAGATGCAAGAGAGGGAAAGGGAGGGATATCGCCCTGCGGGCATGCTCTCCGGGAAGCATAGTCACATATGTGGATTTTGATTCTGTGTACAAAGAAGTATTCGGCGAGCTGATCAGAAAGGGTCTGAATTTTGTCAAAGAGGGTAAGATAGTAATTGCACATAATTTCGCTCTGGGTTACAGCGAATGGTTCATAAAATCGGGTGGCTGGAAAAATCTCAATTACGGGGAGGATGCAGAATTTTTTGCGCGAATTTTGCATGGCTATCCAGCTGTCGCAGTCCCGGTCTTTGTCTGCATAAATGAAAAGTTTGGTGGAGAAAGGGAGAGTAGATACGCCACCGGCATTCGCTATCTGCTGAGAAAACTCGACTGTAACCTGGACTACATTGTCGGAAGTGGAAAGACACTGCGGGAAACAATGGGATATTACAGAGCGGGTGGAACTGGTGGTGTCTCCACCAAGCTGAGGGGTGCCGCTGGTTTTCTGCTTTATACGGTTTCGTTTACCAGAGGCAAGAGACGCAGATATTTCAGTCAGGACAACTACGCTGTTTACAACAATGCGTTTGTAAAGTTTTTGAAACTCCCCCGGGAGATGGGCATTACGGAAAAAGTACCTTTGATTTTCAGTTCAAGTGTTAAAGATGAGGCAATCCGCAGAGTGAGCAGTTTGCATCCAAACATATTGTTCATGGAATTAAGCGATAGCGATCTCACAATTGGATATGAACAAGAGTAGGGGAGTTTGGAGGAATTCGTGGGGCAGGAGAGGCATTGGAATGCATCCCTACACGCGCATGACTCCATTCCTGTACTCAAAACTGTGACCGCATCCCGGGCAGCGGTCAGTTTTCCCGGAGGATATGGATTCCAAATCCACTCCATGATGGCAGTCGGGACAGGCCATTATTTCGTCGGTGCCATTCCCTGCAACTGGCCCCGTCGCCCTCTTTATCATGCGTACAAACGAATGAGGCATCAGGCCAAGGACATTAGGCAGTCTGGAAGCGTTGATCAGAAGAGTGCTTGGAAGGGAGTGAAAAGGTGCGTAATCCTCGAGGCCGCAGGATCTTGTGCCGCTTACCACAAGGCCGGCGTCCGAAGCCATGCTGTTTACATATCGTCTTGAATAGAAAAATTCAAGGAATTGCGAACACAGAACCCGCCTTGACTTTCCCCTTTCCACGATCGGTGCAACGCCATTTCCCGCCCCCATTGCCTTGAACTTGTCAACCATGACGGCAAGTGAACCTGTGTGATAGAAGCTGAGTATCAGAGACCCGCCTGGCTTCAACACACGGCGGAATTCTCTCAATGCCAATTCAGGGTTCGGCAGGAAATTGAAAACACGTATCATGATTACAGTGTCAAAGCTGTTGTCCCTGAAAGGCGTCTTGAGCAGGTCCCCGTTGATTTTCACCAGCCTTGTTCCATCATGGCTGCACTTTATCTCTTCCAGGAAACTGGGGGTGGCATCAAGCGCATAGTATTCCTTGAATGAATCGTGGAGGACGTTTGTTATTCTCCCGTTTCCCGCCCCGGCCTCCAGCGCCCTTCCGGCAACATTCGATGATATCAGCGACCTTGTGATCGTGCCCTCGACTTCGGTCACCCTGCCCCTGCCGTTCCATAAACGCTCGAAATCAAGGCGTGAAAAGTCGTTCGTTGTGCCAACTCCATCGGGAGAACCTATGAGCCATCTACCTGATGGCACTAAGGAATAACACATACATCAAGATGAAGGGACGGCTGAAGAGGATTGCTCGACTTTTTCGGTCTATATAGAATACGTTGAGAATTGTGCCAATACGACTCTACGTTGGTTTGCTACATATTGCCCCATTCAGTCATACCATTTGAGAAATATGAGCGTATCAAGAACAAGCAACCAGGATGGAAATGACTTGAATTCGCCTGGAAACGATATACTGAAACCGCTGAACGACAGTGGCGTGAAGCGGTTTCACTACAAGACAATACTGATTGCCGGCATGGGCTTCTTCACCGATGCCTATGACCTGTTTGTAATCGGTGTGATAACGGCACTGTTCACCTTCTATGTGCCGTTCGCTATTCCGGGCTATGTGTTCTCATTCCATGTGGGCGGTAACATCACAGGTCTGACCGGGCTGGCACTGATATCAGCGGCAGCCATATTCGGTGCCGTATTCGGCCCGATGATTTTTGGACGGCTGGGAGATCTGTTTGGAAGAAAAACGATTTACGGATTAGAGATGATAATTCTCATGGCGGGCGCAATTCTGTCGTCCTTAGCATGGTCATTTGCATCTCTCGTCGCCTTCAGGTTCATACTTGGACTTGGAATAGGCGGAGACTACCCGATGAGCGCCACCATAATGAGCGAATATTCAAATGTGAAGAGCAGGGGCAGGCTTGTTGGCACAGTCTTTGCAATGCAGGGCTTCGGCCTCATAACAGGAATACTTCTGGCCATCGGTCTGCTCTACGCCATCCCGACAAACCTTGGCCTTGCGTGGAGGCTGATGCTTTTTGCAGGAGCTATACCAGCGGCTGCAGTCTACTATTTCAGGAGAAGAATGCCTGAAACACCGAGATACACCCTGCATGTGCAGGGAAAAACCAAGGAGACTGCAAATGTGGTCAGCGACCTGACCGGTGTCTCGCTTAAGGCTTCCCAGACAGGCAAGGCGGACGGCAAGGCAGAAGTGAGGAACAAGGGAACCTTCCTGACCTTCTTCACATCATACCTTCCGCTTGTCATAGGGACAGCAATCAGCTGGTTCCTGTTCGATGTGTCCTTCTACGGCACTGGAATAGATACCCCTACGCTGCTGAAGTCCATGAGCCTGGTCGCTGCTCCGACGCTGACGCAGGTCCAGCACCTGATGGTTTCGGAACAGTACTCTGCCATAATAGCCCTTATATTCACAATACCGGGCTACTGGATAGCAGTTGCACTGATTGACCGTGTCGGCAGGAAGACGCTGCAGTACTCAGGCTTCACCGTCATGGCGATTGCCTTTGCAGTCCTCGGCCTCGACCCTGCTCTGATAGGACTGGGTGCACCGTTTGTGGTAATCTACGGCCTGACTTTCCTGTTCGGCAACATAGGACCAAACACAACGACCTTCATAGTGCCGACAGAGGTTTTCCCGACGGCCTTCAGGACAACGGGCCACGGAATAGCAGCCGGCACGGGGAAGATAGGAGCGACAGTGGGTGTCATCCTGCTTCCTGCGCTTCTGCTGCTCTGGGGTGCCTCTGGAATGTTCCTTTTCCTGGCCGGCGTTGCTGCAATAGGGACAATAGTTACATTGGCCCTGATACCCGAGACAAAGCAGGTAACACTGGAAGAGACGTCCAGGGAGAATCTTGCCGAATCGCTGGTTACAGGAAGTCCGTCGGAGAGCGCTCCAGCCGAGTGAAGACCAAACCACTCACAAAACCATTTAATTATTTCCCTTTTTCAATCCGGCGCTTCGGTCATGGAAGCGGCTGAAGCCCGGATAACTTATTTCTAGCCTGTTGGAGTTCATGGAAGCATGGCCGACTCGTATGCTGCGGGAGGCATCACCGTGGCGAAGCGCATCTGGCCCCCTTACACGAAGCAGCTCATGTTGAGGAGCTTCTTCATTTCCCTGATTCCAATAATTGCGCTTGTTGTCGTGCTGCAGCTCCCGCAGACCGCATACCTTGACTACGTCCATGTTATAACAGGCGCAGTCTGGACGGGTTTTGACATCTTCATGGGTGTTGTGTTCGTAAGCGTGATGAGGCTTGTGGACCCTCCGGCAAAGGTCGAGATCGCAAAGAGGCTTACACCAAGCATGCTTTTCATAATGCCATCTGTCTCCTCGGTTGCCACGACAGCCGGCTATTTCCTTGCGATAAGGCTTGGCATGTTCAGCCTTTCCAGCCCTGAGATTATTGTCTCAGGCATCATTGTCGTGATCCTGTTCATACAGGGTTTGGGAATATTTCTACCAAACGAGGTCAGGAGCTTTCTCGAAATCATTAAGGAGAAGCCGGACACAAAGAAGATAGTAAGGCTGACGACAATAAACATGAAGCTCGGCGGCCTGCAGGCAATATTCCAGCTTGTGCTGATATTTGTAATGGCGCTCATGGCCTTCTGACCATCTCCGCAGGCATATCTTCTGGAGAAAAGCAACGCATTCGCCTGCTCATTGCATGGCAGCATGATTTGAGGCTACCAAGACTTATCTTCATGGAATCAGGTACTCGGCCTGTTGAGCCATATGAACTCTGTGTATGGGCTCCCGGGATACATTCGAAAGCGGTGGGTGCTGAGCATTACGCGATGCGCAGCATGCGGATTCGCGTTCAATTTCCTGCATGGAAAGAGGCCATCAATGGCCGCCTCCCTCAATGGTCTGGACTGGAGATTCAGATGCCCCGCTTGTCATGCGAGAACAACCTTCAACCTCAGGAACACGAACCCGGCAGCAGGGTTGCCTGTTTATTCGGACGCGGGCCGTTTCATCTCCTTTGTCGTGATGCTGCCAATTGTAGTCGCCCTGATAACCGTCCTTGTCTCCTACCTCCTGAACTTCAGTTCTTTTCGGGCCTTCCCAACGGGGTTCTTGGTAATTGTTTACATTCTGACTGCCATAGAGTTTTCATGCATTGGGGCCATTTCATGGTATTACAAAAACAGGGTTGAATTCGAAAGGCTCAGTTGAAACAGGACGGGGAACATGCACCCATGCCCATGACGGGCATTTGAGCCCGGTGAGATCATCGCCGTTTTGCTACCATCTTGCGCTCCGACTGCGCCTGGTGCCTCTTCGGCGGCGGAGAGTTTCTCAGCTCGGAGGCCCTCTTCTCAACCTCGGCCTTCAGCCTGTCGCCTATATCATTGCCGTGGAACCTGTCAATCCTTGCGGCAATGACCGCCTTCGCGGCCAGGAACCTGGATATTCTCCCCCTCTGCTCCCTTGGCAGGCTGTGGACAAGCGGATGCTGAAATATCAGGCCATGCTTCGGCGGCCTCTTCCCCTTTCGAAGATGCCTGAAAAGCGCCTTTTCGGCACCGATGAGCTGCACGGTCCCGGCCGGAAATGAAGAGAGCCTTTCCAGTCCCCCGGCCGTCTTTACAATCCTGCATGCAAGCTTGGGCCCAAGCACCTTGGAAAGATTGGGAAATTCCTCCATCGATCTCCTGTCGATGAAATCGCCGGTCTTCTGAGCCAAATCGCTGAGATACAGTATCCCTGCGGCGAGGGTCATTAGGCTTTCCTTCTCCTCCTGAATGAAATCCACGCCGATTGAAATGCCCTGCAGTCCATGTTCCGACTGAATGCTCTTCCTGTCGCCCAGTGTGCTGACAGCCTTGGAATAATCCATTCCCCTGAGAAAGTCACCAAGTTCCGGGTAGTGGAGGCCGTACCACGAATGCAGCCTGAGATCCAGCTGGTTGAGCTGCTCTTCGGCGGCGTCATAGGTCGCTATTGCCTCCATGAGATGCCTGTCCGCCCCCGTCTCCTCCTTTGACTTCAGCTCGGCGAGCATGAGCAGGGCGTCCTTCAGCAGCTGCTCGCGGAAGCCGAATGTGGATGCCTGGATGAAGGATGTGTCCTCCATCACCATCCTTCCGATTGGTTCGAGCCTGCTCTCAAGGACATTCACCTTCCGTCCCTGCGCCATGGAGCGCTCCTCATCCAGGATGCGCCCCTTCTGCATTGCAAAAAGGCGTGAAGCTATCTCGGCAGGATCCTTTGGAAAGAGTGTGGAACGGACGACCTTGCCTTCATCTGCAAGGAATACACCGAACCACCTGGTTGCGATGAACACAGAATGATGGATGCAACGCTAGGATAAACGTTTATTGGAGCAGCCCATTCTTGTCCCTCAGGCAGGATAAGAAGGGGAAGTCACATGGTTTTGAACGAGAAGGAGAAAAATGAATTTCTTGACAAGTACCGTGAGTTCGTGCGCATACCATCCATTTCCGCATCAGGGAAGAGCATTCAGGAGACGGCCTCGTTTTTGAAGGACCTGATGCATGAAATGGAACTCAACCCGGAGATCATGGCGACCGAAGGCAATCCTGTTGTTTATGGTGAGCACGATGCAGGTGCGCGCGAGACGCTGCTGGTGTATAACCACTACGACGTGCAGCCCGTGGATCCTGTTGGCGAATGGGAAGCGGACCCGTTCTCCGCAGAGATAAAGGAGGGAAGGCTGTACGGAAGGGGCTCGGCCGACAACAAGGGAACGCTGATGGCCAGGCTGTTTGGCATCAGGAGGCTCATGGAACAGAAGAAGCTGAAGATCAATCTCAGGTTCCTGTTTGAGGGAGAGGAGGAAATAGGCAGCCCGAGCCTCGACAGATTCGCACG
>JAKAPY010000057.1 GCA_021811925.1 Thermoplasmata archaeon
GATCTTGCCGAGACGATGACACCTGGCCTGCATTTCACAGCATCGACTATTGGACTCGTAGAAGATAAACAATAGAAAGTTCACTTACTGCCATGACTCAGCATTGCTCATGAGGTGGGACGATCGCAAACAAGAATGGCCGTTGTCCTAATTGAATTTCCTCCGGATACTGTCAGAAACGCCCAGCTTCAGCATTTAGCTGTGATTTTCGACTCGAAATTTCAACTCGAAAATTGTTGGTATTCTCCGAAAATGATAAGGCATAACAAAACTATACGACTTTGGTGGAAAGATGAGCGAGGTAGCATGCCCTCAATGCGGCAAAGCGAATCCCGAGGGGTACAACTATTGCTCCGTGTGTGGAGCGGATTCTCCTTCCCGGACGCTTGTAGAAGAAGCCAATGCAAGGCAAGCATCTGACAAGAAAAGTGTTGAAAGGACGAAAACAGGAACAATACTGGTCATAGTGGCGGTGCTTTTGAGTTGGGTTCCCCTTCTTGATTATCTCGGTCTTCTACTTGGCGCTATCGGAGTCATACTGATAATCCTGGGGAGTGAAGTATTCGGTGGCCACCACCATGGGATGGCTATTTTGGCAGTCGTTGTTTTTTTGATCGGGTTCCTGACTGCATTATTGGCCGCTGCTGGAATTGCCTCATCGGTAGGCACGGCGAGCCCTTCACTGATCACTGATCAATTTGATATTTACATTGCAAGCGCTGGGATAGTCGACTTTTCTTACGTTCTGATTCTGCTATCTCTCGAGAATTCGGTCGGCAGGACACTTGTCATCTCAGGGTTCCTATCCGCAATTCTGATAACAATATACGTTGTCACCATAATTCAGCCGTTGATTATCACTGTCGTTAAGAACCCCTCCGAAGCACAGTATTTAACAAACCAGATAAGCGGCTTATCAAACCTCCACCTGCTGTCGGCTATTCCGGCGGTTCTTACAGCCCTTGGATACTTGACCGTTATCCGGAGGATAGACAAGGGTGAAATACCGAAAGGAGCAGCTCTTGTCAACGGTCCTCAGGCACAATAAGAAGAAAGCAATAAACCAAGACCTAATGAGAATCTCATGAGTCATCAGCGGCACATTCTTAACCTCGAGTTATCTGCCCCAAGACTTTGGGATCGGATCGTTTTGAAATCCTGAATATCTTTTACCAAGGCTTGCCCCGGAACAGTTCAAAGCTATGGGTTTCTGATGTCTGTAATCCAACAACGCTTAGCCGAACAAGTTCTCACTGCAGATAAAACTCTCAAGTCCATTGGTCGTTTGGAGCTTTTGTTGCAAGTCAGAGCAGGTTGTGAAACTTCCGGAAGGCCAGAGGGGTTTACAAAATTGGGCCCGATGGAAGCGTAGCTGGTTTCGCGTAATCACGTGATAATCAAGATGAAAGCAGCCTGCAAATGGGATAGCCAGCTAGCTTTTTCTGTGTATTGTTGTCTTATGCAGTCGTGAATGTAAACAGACCATGATTGTTTTCCGGGTAATTTAAAAAGGGATGCTCACAGACATTATGTAGTTTGATATTATATACGGACTGGAAAAAGAGGTTCTCAAGATGTCATACTGGCGTAAGGAACATGATCACAGAAAAGGCGTCGTGGTTTATCATTGCGACGAGCATGACTACCATGCATCAGATCCTTTCGACATAGAGGAGCATTCCAAAGTGCATGGAAAGATTCTGGCTCATTTCTGGACAAGGATACGCGATCCTGAAACCAACTTGGGTGTGTTCTCATGCCATGACCACAGATTCAAGTCGTCGAATCCGCTTGAGATCGAAGAGCACGAGCGGTTACATGCAATGGAGACCGGAATTAGAAGATAGGGCACGAAGCAAGTTGATGAAAATTATCAATCGCAGGAAGGAACAGGGAGAAATACTAGATCCAAATAATAATAAACAAGTAAGATGAAGTGTGGCAAGTGCGGACATTCCAGAAGTTGGCACCTTAATTCTGCCGAATGCATGTACCCTGCTTCGAGGTGTGACTGCAGGGGTTTAGGATCTGTGATCGGTTTAGATCTCACTGCTCTTTTGTTCTTTACTGGGATCGGATTGATGATAACTGCCACGGGAATCTTATCGTTCCTCAGAGCATCAGTCAACGGGGATTACGATGGAGGTCAAGTCTTCATGGCAAGCGTGTCCATCTGCCTCGGTGTCTTCCTGCTAACATACATGAACATAAAGGCGCAGAGGCTTGCCAGGAAAAGGGTCCTGGAAAGTAATTTCTGAGAAGCGACAGTCAGCACGACAGAAGAGGGTTTTGAAAATGCCAGTGTGATTGATCCGAAAGGACTTTCCATCACATGATGAAAACAGGAAAAGGTTTGTAAAAGGGTTTTGCAGCACTCATCCACCCTGAACCACTATCTTGTGGGCGCCCCTGCCTCCGCCTTCCCACCTGCGCCGACCTTCGCCTCGGCCCTGCGCATGTCTTCCACAGTCGGCCTCTTGACGAGGAAGGTAATGGTAAGCGCGGCGAGCAGCGCAAGCATCGCGCCAAACACAAACCCTCGTATCCACTCGGGTGTGGTTGGTGAAGCGGTGGAGAAGACGGTTCCGGTCATGACAAGCCCAGCTACGCCGGCGGCGAAGCTGCCGCCAAGTGCCTTCCATGCATAAATCGAGCCGTAATTGGTGGCATTGTTGGTCTCGCCATAATAGTCCGCCACTATTGCAGCGGTCATCGGGAAATTTGTTCCGGAGAACCCTCCTGATATCACGGCGCTGATCACGAACCATAAGGCGTTGTGCATCAGTCCACCGGCCAGCGTGCTGAGCTGGAATATGAAGTTCATGGAATAGCCGAACGTCATCGTGTTTTTCCTTCCGATGAATTCTGAGAGGTAGCCGTAAAATGGCCTGAATATACCATCATTGAGGGCAAAACCGGCAAAACCGGCGATGGCCGCAAGTCCTGGCAGACCCATGGCAATGGCAAACGGGTAGTAAAATGCAACACCGAACAGCGACGAGCCTATGAAGAGCGCGTATTGGGCCCCCAGCCACTTTGCCTGTGGCGTGGCCCACATCTCCCTGGTGCTGTAATGCTTCAGTGAAATCGGATTGCTCATCAGGTCTCGTGTCGACTGCTTGTGCCAGTTGAGTGGGTCCACTTCCTTCGGCCACCAGTTCTTTGGCGGATCCTTCATGAATACGCCTGCTATCCCGATGAAGACAGTCATCATTATTCCCTGGAACATGATGTAACCGTTGGCGGATGTAAAGAACTGGAACGAGGAACCCAGGGGGAGTGTAGGCGCACCACCAGCGCTTGTGGCTGCTCCCAGGCCGAGAATGAAAGGCACGGCACCATATGCCCAGCCCCCATTGACGAAACCTGTTCGCCATCCTTTTCTCTCAGGGTACCACTTGGCCACTATGTTGATGGCACTCGAATACACCATGCCGGAGCCTACCCCTCCCAGCGCGGCATATGAAACGAATGCCTCGAATGCACCTACCGGCCCATTAGGAACCACCGAGAGCCAACCGTAGGCCACCACGCCGCATATAATACCACCGAGTATCGTCGCCCATCGGACATTGAGTATGCCCCTGTTTCTCAGAGTCCCGGTAAAGATCTGTACAAATGACTCGAATATCACGAATACGGAGAACAACCATCCAATCTGTCCCAGTCCCCAGTTATGCCCGGCGGCCAGATCACCGCTCAGCGCGCCCCATGTGTACTCAAGAAGCCCGGCAAGCATCATGCCTATCCATGCTGCTATTATCACCACCCACCTCGGATAGCCCAGGATCTGTTTCGGAGTTTCTCCCACTCGGAATACGCGACCCATGTCGTTCTTTACTTCAACATACGCTTTTCCACTGGCATTGGCACCTGCAGTATTTACGCTACCCATTGTGCTTCTTCCCCCTCGCATCTCATAGTAGTTCAGACCACATTCTGCATGGGCCAAAACAGATACATCCACCCTTCTCATGCGAAAAGGATTTCACGCGAATTATGTCCCAGCCCTGTTTCCGGATCTGGAAAATATGTTCAGGTCCGGCAGTCACAGATTCAAGCGCTTTTATCTACATATTCGGATTTAGACTTATAAATATTAATTAAACAGGTACAATGTATGCAGGTCGTTTAGTATGCATTCTCACAGACGCATTATTACGCCCGGTTGTGAGACCGCACGATTCGGAAGCCGCGTGCCTGCTGCAGCTGTCCAAATCCGCGCAAAAGGATGGGAGTGGACTTTCGCATGATGCCAATACATGAAGGCTAACGCACAAATCAACTTCCTGGCACTGATCTCGTGGCATGCCATGTCAAACCGATAACACCGGCCGCAAAGCCGAGAAGGGCACCTATGAAGAAGCCGCCCATGGCCACCAGGCTGATGATTGAGAAGACGAGCACCAGAACACTCCAGGGCAGGGTTGAGTCGGGCCGGCTGTACGCCACTACAGCACCAATCAGTATGACGAGCCCGGATGCGAACCCGATGACACTCATTGAATAGAACAGTCCCGTGTTGAAGTAAAGACCGCTCATCATTCCGTAGAAACCACCGTAGTAGCCGCCCATCATTCCCATGTAACCTGGCCCATATGCATGATATGGACCAAAGGAGTAGAACAAAATTGCTGCCACGCTGCCCGCTACTATCAACAATCCGGAAACCAATCCAAGCACAAAGACGGCTATCGGCCTGTCAGCAGCACTCGTGAATCCTGCGACTTGCGCCTGGCCCTTTACACCACCTGTTGATGCCTCTGTCATGAATCTCTTCTCCTTGGCCCCGTTCTCCGAACCGGGAATCTGCACCCTTCAGCCACGTCGCTGCGGTATTGCATTCGGCGTACTGATTATAGACTGCTGCCACATACTTAACGGGGTTAGCTGACATGTGAGCCCCCAAGAACTTATTTGTGCCCGGCCGAAGCACCGATTTCGTAACCAGTGAGTCTCACTGTTCCCTGCCCGCCAGGAATGTATCATCGAATTTCACTTCTACAATATCATGCAGAGAGAGTTGTGGAATGCGGCAGGGAGCATGTTCCAGGCAATTGCAGGCCAGGGCTCAGGCATCAGACTTGTTGTTATCGGGTTCTCTTTCGCCAGAAGCCATGCATTTCGCACAAATCCAATCTCATGACCAGAAGCAAAAGCTCCATCCTTGACCGTGTTTTTTATCTCTTATTGGTCAGGCGCCACTTCCCGAAAACTGGTGGATGTGCCATGACTCCATGCATGCATGTGCTGATTAGGAATGTTCAACCCGCTTGCTTTCCAGTTCCAGAAGAGCCTTCTTTTTCTCCGGGCCAAGGCCATAGCCACCGATTTTGCCGTCTTTCCGCACCACACGGTGGCACGGGATCACAAGAGGGACGGGGTTTGCGCCGCAAGCGTTTGCAACAGCCCTGACTGCGCCAGGTCTGCCAACCAACTTGGCGATTTCGTTGTATGTTCTTGTCTGGCCGTACGGGATTGAGAGTATGGCCGACCATACTCTTCTCTGAAAATCTGTCCCGTCGACGTCAAACGGCAGCACCAGCTTCTTTCCATTGAAGTATTCCAGTATTGCATCAATTCTTTTCCGCACGCTATCGGTCCTGACTATTGAGGCCCTGGGATACTCCGCATGCAGCGCCTCAACAAGCAGCTCTTCATTATCCGCTATGTTTACTGAACACACACCGTGCGTGGTCTCAGCAACAAGGAGGCGGCCCATATTGCATTGCGCAGTCTGAAAGTGTATATCAGCCCCATCTCCGCCCTTGCGGTAGCTTGCGGTGCTCATTCCCAGCTTCAATCTTGCATCCCCATAAAGCCAGCTCTGGGAACTGTACCCGGTGTCGTACACAGCACGCGGCATCGGTTTCCCTCCCCTGAGATTCCTTTTGAGAAGCAGAATCCTGCACTCTTCAACGTATTTCCGGGGGGAAATGCCCATTAACTCCTTGAATGACTTCTGTATTGTGAACCTGCTTACCTTGAATTGCCGCTCGAGGGCGGCAAGCGACAAGTCGGATGACGGACTTGAACGAATGTAGTTGCATATGTCCTCCACCAGGCTCATCTTCATCCTGGCTGAATCTGCCTTTCTGTTGCGCTGCATAACGCTTCCCCTGGCTTCATTGGCATATTGCCCAGTTGGGACTATGGTCATCTTGCCGTGTAGCAGGGCATGGCATATTAAAAGAGATTTTGTCTGATTCTTGCTCTTGGCCCGACTACAAACATTTCTTCGAAATTGAACAGCGGCAGCGACGAGGAGATGTGTGCATGGATATTAAGGCGCTTATACCGGGCACAGGAGGTTGCCCGGGATGTAACCTCGAATCTATTGCACATCCCTGATTGCCTGAATCCCGGAACCGCTTGCATGCATGCAATTGCCCCTGGACTTGCTGATTGGTATTTAACTGCGAAATTGTTTACCACCGCAGTATCGGGGCTGAACTTTCGTGAACTGGAAAGGTTTGATAGGCGACAGGGATCTGAACGTGGCAAAGCTGAGCGACATGGGCAAGCGTGTAGGCTGGGGTAAAAGGCCCGCATTGGTGATAATAGATGCGCAGTATGACTTCATTGGCCTGAATGCACCAATAGAAGACTCAGTAAAGGTCTACAGGCGCAGCATTGGAGAAGAAGCATGGGTCGCGGCCAAACGGATAAGGAATGTCTTGAGAGCGGCCAGGGCTGCGGGCCTGCCTGTATACTACAGCCAGCAGTGGAATCCAGAAGAGGAAAGAAGGTTCGATTCATTCGCCAGGAAGCAGTCGATCACAGGCACGGTCAAGAGGAGGGCTGACCAGCCAAATCCTGAAGACATAATGAAGGAGATCGCACCGAAAAACGGCGATATTGTGATCAAGAAGAGATATGCATCCATATTCAGCGGGACGCCTTTCAGCAGCTTCTTGGTGAAGGATGGAGTTGACACACTGATAGTCTGCGGGTTTGTGACATCCGGTTGCGTGAGGGGAACTGTAGTTGACGGGCATGCGCACTGCTACAGGAACATTATTATTGCAGACGCGTGCGCAGACAGGTTTCACAGCTCACACACAGTCAGCCTCTTTGACATGGACATGAAATATGGGGATGTAGTGACGGCCGGGGAGACTGTTGACTGGTTGAAGAGCATGCCTTCGGAGCGGACGGAATCGAAGTAATCGGGTGACGGAAGATGAGGGATGGAAAGCAATATATCAATTCGCTCAAAGATGGAAGAACAGTCTACATTGACGGCAAAAAGGTCTCAGATGTCACCTCACACCCCGCATTCAGGGGGATTGTGGACACAATAGCAGGAATGTATGATTTTTCAGCCAATCCGGGAAATGGAATGATTCGCGAAACAGAATGGGGAACGAAGGGCAACAAGATCTACATGATTCCGACAAGTTTGGAGGAGCTGATACAAAGGCATGAAGCAATCGAGAAACTAGCCGCCCAGACGGCAGGATTCGTGGGCAGGGGTCCCGACCACGTGGGGGGCTTCCTGGCAGGCTTTGCCGGAAACAAGTCCAAGTTCGCCGACGGTGCAAGGCACTTCGAAAGGAATGTCGTCGACTTCTACAGGAAGGTTGTGGACCAGGACCTGTATGTCACCTACGCCATAGTCCCTCCGCAGACGGACAAGACGAAGGCAGCTCACGAGAAATCGAACAGATTTTCCCAGGTTGGCGTCTCTTCCGAGAACAGCAGGGGGATTGTTGTGAAGGGTGCGCAGATGCTCGCGACCGGAGGGGCTGTTTCCGACTACGTTTTTGTAAGCTGCATACATCCGCTCAAGCCGGGCGACGAGGACTACGCCATTTCGTTTGCAGTGCCTTCGAATGCAAAGGGACTGAAGTTCCACTGCAGGCGGTCCTACGCGACTGGAAAGCCAAGCACATTCGACTATCCTCTTTCAACCAGGTTCGACGAGTCCGATGCGTTCCTTGTTTTCGATGACGTCTTCATTCCATGGGAGGACGTTTTTGTCTTCAGGAACGTGGCTTTGATGCACGACCAGTTCTTTGAGACGCCTGCTCACGTACTTGGTAACAACCAGGCGCAGATCAGGCTTCTCGTCAAGCTGAAGTTCATACTTGGGATTGCAAGAAAAGTGGCCGGGATGAACGGATCTGACAGGATTCCCGGGGTCATCGAAAAACTCGGTGAAATGGCCTCGCTTGTATCGATAATAGAAGGAATGACCTTGTCTTCTGAATACAGGGGAATAATGAGACCTGAGGGCGTGTTCTCGCCCAACCCGAGATTCCTGTACGGTGCAATTGCGCTGCAGTCGGAGCTGTACCCAAGGGTGCTGCACCTCCTTAGGGACATCAGTGGTGCAGGCGTCCTGCAGCTTCCGTCCAGCTTCGAGGATTTGCTCAACCCTGAGACATCGGGTGACCTGTCCAGGTACATTGTCTCACCCAATCACACCTCCGAGGAAAGGATAAAGCTCTTCAAGCTCGCTTGGGACATAGTGGGAAGCGAGTTTGCAGGAAGGCACTACCAGTACGAGATGTTCTACGCGGGAGCGCCTTTCATAGCCAAGAGCTATGCCTTCTGGAATTACGGCTTTGAGGAAATCGAAGATTTCGTGGAGGACTTCATGTCAAAGTATGACTTCCGTTCAAGCAGTAAACAAGCAGAGGGGAAGGCAGGCAAGAAAGGCAATTGACCCCTCTGTGACGGAGTGAATCTCAATATCCCGGTCCGCGGCTTGGGACAAACGGAAAAAACAAATGCTGCTCCATGCTCTGTCAGGACTTAGAGAAAAGTTAATCACAGGCAATGCACTTCCGCAGGATTCGGTTCTATGTCAACTCCTCAGTTGTTGCATGCAGAGCAGAAGGAATCGTTCGTCGGCAGATCCATACTGAGAAAGGAAGACGAGGAGAAATACACCGGAAAGGCCGTGTTTGCGGCCGACGTGTATTTCAAGGATATGCTCTACGCGGGCATTTACAGGAGCCCGTACGCGCATGCGATCATAAAGAATGTCGATATCTCAAAGGCACTTGAAATGGATGGCATTTCCGGCGGGTTAAAGGGTAGTGACCTGCACAACCTTGAATACCTCCGGCCTCTGGCCCCCTTCCCGTTCCAGAGCCGTGATCCCTTCAAGAGAGGCAATCCAAGAATCAAGTTCTTCGACCATTACTGCCTCGCAACGGACAAGGTGAGGTTTGTAGGGGAACCTGTGGCTGCCGTGGTGGGCCGCGACAAGTATGTTGTTGAAGATGCACTCGAGGCCATCGAGGCCGACTTCGAGCCTCTCGAACCAGTGCTTGATGCGGAATCGGCGCTGAAGGAGGGATCGCCGCTGCTCTACAAGGAATGGGGCGACAATGCGGCACTGTACTTTCAAGTTTCAGGGGGCGATGTAGAACGCGCCCTCAAGAATGCAGACGCCATTGTCAGAGAGAAGATATACAGTGGTAG
>JAKAPY010000058.1 GCA_021811925.1 Thermoplasmata archaeon
CGGGCGGACATGTCACCCGACGGCAGGAAGGTTGCGGTCACCGCTCTTGTTTCGGGGCAGGAAAACGCCGTTTTTATTGTTGACCTTGAAAGCGGTGGAGTAACAGCGATAACAGACATGGAGAAGCGGGAGAAGTTTGAAGCATCATCTCCATGCTGGTCTCCGGACGGGAGCATAATCGCGTTCAAGTCGGCTGAGAGAGGATACAGCGACATAGGATTATATGATATTCAGAACGGCGGAATCACATGGTTGACGGAGGGCACAAGGGAATGCGGCAGCCCCGTGATCTCGCCAGATGGGATGAAAATCGCATACACAGTCAACGAAGGAGGAAGAATTGGCGCCGTGGTGCGCGATCTAGCTGCCGGCACGGCCGAAAGGGAGATCTCACCCTCCCCGGGCTATGTTGACACAATCAAGTTCTCGCCCGATTCGAATGAAATATATTTCTTGTTCAGCAGCGTCAGGATTTCATTTGATCTGTTCCGTTACAACCTGGCCGGGGGAACTTGTACGCAGGTGACAAACAGCATTCCCACAGGCATCGACACATCGTATTTCGTCGACGCGAGGGAGGTGAAATTCAGGAGCAGGGAGGACGGCCTCAGCATACCTGCACTTCTGTTTCTGCCTTCCGGATGGGATGGCAGAAGCAAGCTTCCGGCGGTAGTCGATATCCACGGAGGTCCCGCGTGGCAGAGCCTGAGCACATGGGACCCCCTTGTCCAGGTCCTGGTAGCCAGGGGGAAGGCCGTCATAGCGCCAAACTACAGGGGAAGCACCGGTCGCGGAAGAAAATTTCAGGAAGCCAACAGGCATGTGATGGGTTTAGCCGATCTCAACGATTGCGTTTCTGCCGCGGAGTATCTTGTGGACAGCGGAATTGCCCATAAGGAAAGGATTGCAGTGACAGGTGCTTCATTCGGCGGTTACCTTACAATGTGCGCCCTTGCGAAGTTTCCTGAAATGTGGTCCTGCGGTTCTGCAGTGGTTCCATTCCTGAACTGGTTCACGGAAATGGAGAACGAGAGGGAAGATCTGAGGTACTGGGACGAACAGAACATGGGCGACCCTGTCAAAGACAGGGAGAGGTTGAGAAATGCATCGCCCTACTTTTTCCTGGACAGGATAAGGGCTCCGGTGCAGATGATAGCTGGAGCAAACGATCCCAGGTGCCCCCTTGAGGAGTCAAGCCATGCCGTGGAAGAAATGGAAAGACTGGGAAAAAGTGTCGAATTCCACTATTACCCCGATGAGGGACACGGTTTTTCGAAGCGTGAAAACAAGGTAGATTCCATGCTGCGCGTGCTCGGGTTTATAGAGAATCACATTTCAGAAAGGAGCGGATGAGATTGGAATATAAATGGAAGGCCTTGTCCGCAACTTCAGTCGGCGCGCTTATGGCTTCGGTTGACAGCACAATTGTGCTGCTTGCGCTTTTCCCAATAGCTAGAGATCTTCACACCGACTTCGTCACAGTCGTCTGGGTGATCATTGCTTACATACTCATGAGCACGGCCCTTGTTCTCTCGCTGGGCAGGATCGCAGATCTGTATGGCAGAAAGAGGATGTACAACACCGGTTTCGTCATTTTCACTGTTGGTTCGGCCCTGTCGGGGCTTGCCCCTGACGGCATATCTCTTGTAATCTTCAGGGCTGTGCAGGGGACCGGTGCGGCCCTTCTGGTTGCGAATTCGTATGCTATTGTGTCGGAAGCCTTCCCGCCTAACGAAAGGGGAAGAGCCTTCGGGATAAACTCGATTGTCTGGGGATCTGGCTCAGTCCTCGGAATAGTCCTTGGTGGTGTGATAATCTCATTCACATCCTGGAGGCTCATCTTTCTCATCAATGTGCCTATCGGCATATTCGGCACATTGTGGGCTTACAGGGTGCTGAAGGAAACGGGAAGGGAGACCGGCAGGAGTGTGGAGACGTTCGACATACAGGCAGCAGCCTCCTTCACCCTTGCACTCATAACACTTCTGGTGGGCATTACCTGGGGACTGCTGAACGGGTGGGGCGATCCTGCGACGCTTGCATCACTTGCGCTCAGCCCTTTCCTTTTCGTTTTCTTCATAATATGGGAGATGAGATACAGCAGGAAGCCGATCATAGATTTTGGCCTGTTCAGGAACGCATTTTTTACTTACTCCATAATCGCTGCATTCCTGCAGTCAGTCGCCATCTTCAGCCTTAATTTCCTGCTCCTCTTCTACTTCGAAGGGATCGGGGGTCTCCCGATACTGACAGCTGCCTACCTTGTTATACCAATGGCGGTGATGACTTCCATAATCGGACCGCTTGGCGGATCGCTGTCTGACAAAATTGGTCCGAGGGCAGTAGCATCCGGGGGCCTTGCGATACAGGCATTGGTGCTTCTAATTCTGAGCAGGCTTACTCCTTCCACGCCTCTCAGCGTGGTCGCGGTGGCGGAGGGGCTTTTCGGCATAGGAGGCGGCCTCTTCTGGCCCGCCAACACGAGCGCGATCATGTCCGCCACCCCGAGAAGCATGTTCGGAGTGGGTTCCGGCATAATGAACACTTTCAGGAACACGGGCATGGTACTGAGCTTTGCTATGTCGCTGCTGGCTGCAACGAGCGTGATACCGGCGAACTACGTGTCGAGCCTGTTCATCGGCAACCTGAGCGGCAAGCTCCCTTCAGTCCTTGCCTCTGAGTACCTCGGCGGACAGGGATTCGCATTTGAAATTTCAGTGCTCCTGCTTGTCATTGCCACGCTTGTGTCACTTCTGAAGGGCTCATCCGGGCCCATCCATGAAGTCAGCCTGATGGTAAAGGACTAGCCGTGCTAACTTCGGTACCCCTGCGGACGTCCTTGCGGAGTGCGGAAAGAAGTCTTCCCCTCACCCTCCCGTTGACAACGTAAGTACGTGAACTGCAGCGTGCTATGTCGAAGAGGACTGCCAGTTTGCCGCGCATCTCGCCGGTGACATCGGGCCTGGCAGATTCATCGAGACTGACCTTCGTGGATTCTGTAAGCTGACGAATCAGGCGTGCATCCTTGTTAAGGACGGGATTAGAGTCGTAGACACCATCCACATCGGTGCAGAACACGGATACCTGAGGTCGGAGATGGCCAGCGAGTGAATGCATCAGAACATCGCCTGAAATAATCGTGAAAACGCGCTTGCTGTCAAAGACAGCATCGCCAAATGTCACCGGGGCCATTCCGTGTGCAATGGAGGCATCCACAAGGGTGAAATCTTCACTCTGCACAGCAGCGTCTCTTATGGAAACTATTGATTCGGCCGGAAGGGAGACAGATGCAATATCCCTGTCCATGAGACAGCCCATTATCCTTGAATTGAGCGATCTCATATCCTGCCTCACTTCGGCAAATCCCTTCAGCTGCGAATCGTTTTTCAGCCCCTCCCGTATCGAGTAGGCTTTCGCCTTGACGTGTCCGAAGGATCCGCCGCCATGCACTATCACGACCCTCCTGTCCGACGACTCTGACAGATAGCTGTTGATCTCCGCTGAAAGGGAATCGACGTTCTTCCTTGAGAATGTCTTCAACTTCTCCTTGTCGCTGATAACGCTTCCCCCTAATTTGACAAGTGCGATTTCCAAGATAACTTTCATCCCTCTGCAGGCCGGGGCTGTGTCCTCCTGCCCTCATCGGTATCTGACAGAAGTTAAAAAAAGATGTTGTGGCCGAAAAACAGAGGCTTTAAGCCGAAATATGCCTACGTCCTGGCGAACAATGAGGCAAATTAAAGAAGTCTAGAATGGCGGTGATGGAAAATTGTACAAGAAAGTCATCATAACACCACAGGAGAAGGAGGAGCTGCTGGCTCAGCTAGGACAGAACCTTCCCTATGGGCTGAAGGCGGATATATCCGGTGTCTGCGTAAAGTTGAACACAGACATAAGCTACTGGGCGGAGGAGTGGAGGCGCAACTGGTTTCCCATGCTTCACACGATACATTCACACGGAAGGCTGTTCGTGCGAAATACGGGCGGGGAGGAAACAGTCAAGTACGACCCGCTCAGCAACACAGCATTCCTGCTTGATACGGACTACTACGGATATGTCAAGAGCATCGCGCTGGCAATCGCTGGCGATGTCATGGAGGAAAACCACGACATATACTCCATACATGGCGCCTGCCTTGACGTGGACGGCCACGGCCTTTCCATAATAGCACCGTCCGGAACGGGAAAGACTACCACGGCTTACGGCCTGATGCGGCTCAGGAACGTCAGGATCATAGGAGACGACTGGCATTTCTTCAGGTTCTTCGGCGATGACGTGGTCGCCTACGGATCGGAGAACGAGTCGTACATCAGGGCTGATGTCGGCGACGTCTGGCACGAATACGAGAGCCTTGTGAAGATAGCAAGGTTCGACAACAAGAACAGGGCGGTAGTGGACATAAGCAGGATTGTTGGGAGAGGCAACATAAGGGAGAGCGTTCCCCTGAAACACGTGATTCTACTGAAACGGGACCCAAGCGACAAGACGCCAATAAGGCAGCTGGATCATGAAGAGGCTTCTGACTACCTGGTTAAGAACAACTTCTGCAACCCGCACTTCCTTGTGGAGGACGAAAGAAAGACAAAGCTCAGGGTAGCGGCATACAGGAGGCTGCTGAAGAGCACCGATGTATATCTGCTCAATACAGTGGAGACGCCAATGGAGAGCCAGATGCGCATAAGGAATGTCCTAGGCATACCAAAGGATGCTCCCCTGCGCCCGCTTTCCAGTGCGGAATCCTCCGGCAGGCAGTGACTACCTGGAGGCAGTCCTCAGGACCTCTTCCACCGTGCCAAGCCTGCTCAAGGTGCCGTCGACCATTGCATAGATCGTCGCGGACGAGGGCTTTATGCCCTTCAGGTAGGGACTCATGAATCCGTCGAAGCCGGACAGCACATCAGTCCCGAGGGCAAACGGGCTGAAAGCGGGCAGCACGAGGACCTTTCTGTCCGGCAGGTGGAGAAACACCGGGAATTTGGTATAAGCGCCGACCGAATCAACGACCCTGATCGCTGGATGTTCGTGACCTATGACAGTGCAGTCCGCCTCCAACGAACCAATCTCGACATCACCGTGCGCGAACTGGATGCCGCCAATCCTCACTGACTTGACAACCCTGATTCCAAATCTTCCTGCTATGTTGAGAATGTAATTGTCGTGGTTTCCCCTGACAACAACGACCCTTCCCCTGGAAGTGAGCAGATCGAACAGCTTCTTGATCTCAATCCATTCCTGCGGCGTATTGCGGCTGAACTCATGCTTCACATCGCCATTGATGACTATTGTTGTGGGTGCGTATTCCCGTAATATTGACTCGATTCTCTCTACTTCGAGCCTCATCTGCAGCCTTGGCAGTAGAAGCCCCTCGGATTCCATATACAACTCGAATCCGAGATGGAGGTCTGAAATCGCAATTGTCTCGCTCTCTGGAAGATACGCGCAGCCCCTGCCGCTGACTATCAGGTTGTCAAGGAGCCTGTACTCCGAAGGCATACGTCCACGATTAATCAGTTGCTCGTTAATAGGCTGCCGGTAGGAAATCGGGAAACACCCCGAAAGTATGATAATGTGGTTGCATAGAGGGACCGGCTGTCGATTGCAATTGCTGCGTAGATCATTCATACTTTTTGACGGGATTGGCAGGAAGACCGAAAGGAGGCTCTGGCAGGGGGGAGCCTGCGACTGGAACGATCTGCGGACGGCTACACAAGTCAGGCATCGCTCCCGCCTGGAGGAGCAGGTCGACATTGCAGAAGAACGCCTGGCAGCAGGTGATGCCACCTTCTTCTATGACCGCCTTCCGCAGCCGGAAAAATGGCGCATGCTCTCATCCATGATAGGAAAATTCGCTTTTATTGACATAGAGCTAGACGGCTCAACCAGTTATTCCCGTCCCACTGTCATAGGTATCTGCAGGAAGGGAGGCTACAGGTGCCTTGTGCGCGGCATCGACATGGATGCCGCGAACCTTGCGGAGGCGATTTCCGGCACGAGCGTGATTGTCACCTACAACGGCAAGAGGCATGACCTCCACTACATGTCGGGGCTCCTGCCCCGAACTCCGGACGGGATGAGGGTGCTGGATCTGCGTCATATTGCACTGCAGGCCGGGTACACAGGCGGCTTGAAGCTGCTCGAGCGGGAACTGGGCATTGTCAGGAACAGGTACGTGGAACTTGCAGCGAACGGCCAAACCACGGTTCTGTGGAGAAAATGGAGAAAATCAGGGACCAGGAGGGCTCTGGAACTACTAATCGACTACAACAGGGAAGATACATGCAACCTTTCCCCAATAGCATTAAAGCTTGGCGCCATTCTGGAACAGAGGGCGGTGGCACATGTCGTTTGACGAAAAGGCGGCCGCATTTATCAATGAGGCGAAGAGAATTGCAAAAGTGGTCGCCTCAGCCGAAAGGATCTATGTGTTCACTCACATAGATGCAGACGGCATTTCTTCAGGTTCCATAGCATACGAAACTGCAAGACGGCTTTCCATCCCTGTAGAGATAAAGTTCCTCAAGAAGCTGGACGACGAGGCAACAAGGCTCATAAGGGAAAAGACAGACGGCCTGGTCTGGATGAATGATCTCGGGTCTGGCTACATTTCCAGGTTCACCGGGATGAACATGGTGATTGCAGACCATCACCAGCCAGAACCTGAAACGCCGATTGCAGTCGACAACGGAAGAGTTGTGCTTGCAGAAAGCACCATTCACCACCTGAACGCCCATCTGTTCGGAATCGAAGGCTCCACGGAGATTTGCTCTTCAACGACATCTTACTTTATTTCCAGGTCCGTGTCAAGGAAGAACATCGATCTTGCACCCATTGCCATCGTAGGCGCGGTGGGTGACCTGCAGGACAGCAGGCAAGGGAAGTTGACCGGAATGAACAGGCTTGTCCTCGAGGATGCAGCCAGCGAGGGGCTGCTGCAGGTCGTGAGGGATGGAAGATTCTACGGCAAGGAGACGAGAGGCATGACGAAACTCCTTGAGTACTCGGTGGATCCGCCGATACCTGGCATTTCTAATGAACCAGGCAGTGCAGAAAGGCTCCTGCAGTCGCTCCGAATCAACTACAGGTCAAATGGCAGGGAGATGACATGGTACGAGATTGGCCCGGAAGAGCGAAGGAAGGTAATGTCATACATAGTGGAGAGGATGATAGCAGAGCGCATACCGGCCAACGAGATCAATTCAGTGGTCGGGGAGTCATATCTCATTGTTGCCAACGGAGGCGGGACAAACGGAATGCCCAAGGACGCCAAGGAGTTCGCAACGCTGCTGAATGCATGCGGCAGGTACGAGCATTATGATGTCGGAATGGGAATATGCCTCGGGGACAGGGAACAGTCGCTTGTCAATGCACTCAAGCTGCTTGAGAATCACAGGAAAAATGTGGCCAATACGATCAGACTTGTCAGGGAAGGTGGGCTTGAACCGATGAGGCATATCCAGTTTTTCCATGTCCGTGATCGCGCGCCCGATTCAATAATTGGAACAATTGCAGGCATACTGATGAAATCCAAGGATGTCGATGCAAGCAGGTCGATTGTCGGTTTCGCCTATTCGGACGGAAAGGTGAAGGTGTCGGCTCGCGGAAATGCGGAACTGGTGTCACGGGGGCTCAATCTGTCCGAGGCCGTGAGGCTGGCGGCCGAACAAGTCGGGGGTGTTGGTGGAGGACACAGCATAGCCGCCGGGGCCACCATAGATGTTGGAAAGGAAACAGAATTCCTTTCATCGCTTGATAATGCCATTGAGGGACAGATGTCCCGCGGCAGCGGGAGCGTCACCTGAGCAGCCACAGGAGAAGCGCTTTCTGCGAGTGCAGCCTGTTCTCGGCCTGATCGAACACGACGCTTTGCGGCCCGTCGATTACATCGTCTGTGATCTCGAGTCCCCTGTGCGCGGGAAGGCAGTGCATTGCGATTGCCTTCCTGTCGGCGAGGGAGAGCAGTTTGCTGTTGACCTGGTATGGCGCGAAAACCTTCTCCTTCTCCTCCTTCTCGGATTCCTGCCCCATGGATACCCATACATCGGTGTATATGACATTCGCACGCTTCACTGCGATGGCGGGGTCGGAGATGACCTCAACTGTGCATTTGTTATCCAGAGATATTGAGGCAGCAAGCTGACCTATCCTCTCCGATGGGGCGTAGCTTGCAGGTGTTGCCGCAGTGAAGTTCATACCCGACATGGCGGCCCCGAGCATGAGTGAATGGCACACATTGTTGCCATCTCCCACATAGGCTATCTTGAGCCCTTTCAGCTTTCCGAACTTCTCCCTGATTGTCATAAGGTCGGCCAGGATCTGGCACGGATGCTCAAGGTCGTCAAGAGCGTTTATCACGGGCGCAGTCGAATTCCCGGCCAGTTGCCTGACCATCCTGTTTTCGAAAGCCCTGTAAACGATGCAGTCGGCATATCTGCTCAGTACACGTGCTGTATCCGATACAGTCTCGCCCCTGCCCATCTGAAGATCCCTGGAACTCAGGTACATGGCATTCCCGCCGAGCTGGTTGACACCCACTTCAAAGGAAACGCGGGTCCTGGTTGACGACTTCTCGAATATTAGTGCCACGTTCTTGTTCTTCAGCGGCTTGGTCCTGAGATGTCCAGTTTTACGCCTGAGCTCGGCCTTCAGTTTGATTGAATTCATTATGAGGCTGTTCAGCCTTCCTCCGGCGTCCGTAATCGAGATAAAATCCCTTTTCATGTGATCAGTCGATTCGTATTTGCGAAGGTTGAGTTAATATGATCGTCTGGCATGTAACACTTCACAGGGTTTTGGTCCAATGCGCTGCCTTTTGTCTGAAGGAAGGCGATGAGCCGCATTTGCACTGCGCCGATGTTCAACCATTGAGATATGCGAGCGCAATTTCTGCAAGAGACAACGAACCGAATTTGAGGACATCCTCATCAACCTGGAACTTGGAGCTGTGGTTTGGATAGATGCATCCCTTCTTGCTGTTCTTAGTTCCTAGGAAGTAGAAGACGCCTGGTGCCTTCTCAAGGAACCTGGAGAAATCCTCACCGCCCATTATGAGCGGCGATTCGACTGTCTTTGTGCCCTTGATGCCCTTCAGCAGGGTAACGACCTTCCCGGTGCAATCCGGATCGTTCACAGTAACCGGATATGCGTTTTCGACAAACTCGACTTCACATCCCGCACCGAATACGCTGCATGTTTTCCTTGAAATGATGCGCAGCAGCTTCTTTGCCTTCTCCCTGACTCCATTGCTGAATGTCCTTATCGTACCGAGAATAACCGCTTCGTCCGGATC
>JAKAPY010000059.1 GCA_021811925.1 Thermoplasmata archaeon
CGTTCTCGCTGTTGTCCCCCGTAAGCATCACGATATGCAGAACACCAAGTTCCTTCAGCCTTTCAACCATCCTGCCGACTCCGGGCCTGAGCCTGTCCTTGAAGAAGATAATTCCAGCCATGTTGCCGTCAATTGCTATGTAGGACGATAGTGAGCCATGCCCTGCCGAAACCAATCTTTGTTTCTCTTCTCCTGTAGGCATCGATGAGAATGCACCCTCCACGTAAGGGTAGGCGCCGATTGACACCGTTTTGCCCTCGACTTCGGCAGTAATGCCCCTACCTGGCGATTCCACGAATCTTGAGGGCACCTCCAGTTTTCCGAACCTCGAACTGGCAGCAGCAACGATCGACTTGGCGACAGCATGCGATGACATCTGTTCCGCGCATCCAGCAAGATACAGGAGATGCTCTTCCTCGTACGAGTTTGCAGGTTTGATGTTGTCAATGACGGGCTGGCCGATCGTAAGCGTCCCCGTCTTGTCGAAAGCAACGACCTTAGCTCTTCCCACCTGTTCGATGCTGGCGCCGCTCTTCACAACTATGCTCTCCTTCGCTGCCCTGTTTATGCCGCTGATAATTGCAATTGGGGTCGCTATTATCAGTGGACACGGAGTCGCAACAACAAGCACAGCTAGTATTGTATCGACATTGCGTGTCAGAAGAAATCCAAGAGCGCTCATTGCAAGCGTTATGGGTGTGAAGTAAACGGCGTACCTGTCGGCGATCCTCTGTATCTGCGGCTTTCTTTTCTGTGCCTCCCTCACCATCTGGACTATTCGTTCATACTCGCTTTCCCTGCTTATCTTGGTCGCTCTCATTTCGAAGGCACCGCTCAGAGTGATGCTTCCGCTGACGAGCGTTGAGCCGGGAGATTTCAGCGCGGGCACTGGCTCACCTGTGAGTGCAGCCTCGTCAAGCTCTCCTTCTCCGGAGACAACGATACCATCAACCGCCACTATGTCGCCCTGTCTGACAAGGAGTATGTCCCCCACATTCACTTCCTCGACCCTGATCTCGACCACGCCGCCAGCCGTCTTCCTGAGCGCTTTCCTTGGAGCCCTTGCGATCAGTTCATTGAGGGACGACGATGCCCTGCTTGTTGCATAATCTTCAAGCGCCTCACCGCCGGACTGCATCAGGACGATCACAATTCCAGCGAAAGACTCGCCTGTTAATATCGCGGCAAGAATAGCAAGCATCGCGACTACGTCAGCGTTGAATTTCCCCTTTGCAAGGCCATGGGCGGTTCTAGCGACAATTGGGGCTCCGCCCAAGACAAGCACAGCAAGCCACAGAAGGCTAGCTGTGTTATGGTAGCCGAATCCGTATGAGAGGACAAAGCCGACCACAAGCCCGGATATCGCGAAGAAGGGAATGGGATATTTCATGGCACTGTGTGGAACCTCTCTCAAGCGGCTGGCAAATTGCTTTGAACCGTGTCGGCTCCGCATGTCACTTGCAGTAGGCAACTGTCTACTTCTTAGTCCATCATCCCGGGGCTTCTCCGACGATGCCATTCGCTGTTGTGCCTCCCATATGCAAACCAGCGCCTTATAGTCTGATCCGGTCCTTCGGTAGGGAGCCTGCAGTTGGAGTAAGGACCGTTGAAATGCAGCAGCAGGGACTTCTCGGAATCGCCTGGCTTTTCACCCTCTTCATTGCCCGCGCTGCTGTCCTCCTTGACTTTCATTTTTACCCACTTGGGGGAGCCAAGATGATTTATTCGATTAGTATCCAGACCCTTAATAGTGAGGTAGAGCATTAAAATACTACAAGTGCAAATTCGGGCGGGCATGATCGCGATGCCTGTATAGGTTACACGGTGGAATTTGAATAAGTGCCTGCCGTTGTCATAAAAGGATATCCATTCACATCCGCAAGGGTCATATGCCCGATATCAGGATGAAACGCGCTATGTGTAACGATCGTATAGGTCAGACTTTGCATCAGTTCCTCGCGGAGCCTGAATTGAATTGCGAGTTGCCGTTCAAAATGGTTTTTGACCTCAATGGCGTGCGGTTTTCATTGCATCGAAGAGATAAGGAAGATAGGCTCGAAATTTCAAATATCTGCACCGGGATATACGTCACTGCCTGCAGCGTTTGTTGCAATGGCTGTGTGCTGCGAGCGCTGCAGTGAAGGTGAGGATCAACGAAACCCGATTTTGATGTCGTCGTAGTGGGAGGCGGCGTCGTCGGACTTTCAGTTGGTTATTATTGTGCGTCACAAGGATACAGCACGGCAGTCGTTGAAAGGCATGAGAGTTTTTGTGAAGAAGCTTCAACACACAACAGCGGAGTGATTCATTCGGGCTTCAATCCAGAGCCGGGAACGTTGAAGGCATTTCTCAACTTTGCAGGAATGGAGCTGCTGTATGAGAAATCAGGCGAATGGAAATTTGGACTCAGGAGAGTCGGCACGCTTGTTGCAGCAAAGAATGAACGACAGGCGCAAAAACTGGGATTCTTGAAGCGGGCTGGTGAGATGAACGGCTTGAAGGGCCTTGAGATCCTGGATGCAAACGGCGTAAAGTCGATAGAGCCTGCTGTTGATGGCGTGCTGTCAGCACTGTATTCGCCAGAGGGGGGAGTTATTGACATAATGGAGTATATTGCCAGGCTCAAGGCGCATGCATCAATGGAAGGCGCGGTCCTTGCCGCAGGCAGGGATGTGACCGGCATCTCAGTCTCTGGGGCATTTCCTTCGGTTTCGCTCTCAACAGGAGAGCAGCTCAAATCCAGATATGTTGTGAACAGCGCCGGCCTTCATTCGGATGATGTGGCAGCAATGCTCGGCAGCACTTACACCGTCTATCCATGCGTGGGTGAGTATGCATATGTGACGGGCCCGCAAAGCAGCTTGGTCAGGGGAATGATATATCCCGTTGTTGACGAAGGTTATCCAGGACTTGGCGTCCACCTTACAAGGACATATGACGGCCAGTTGCAGGTCGGACCGACATCAGTCTATGGTGAAGGAAAGGACCAGGTGAAATGGAGGAGAACGCCGCTGAACGCGTTCATTGAGGCAGTTAGGGCATTTCTTCCCGCAGTGGATTCAGATGACGTTCACGAAGGTTGGCATGGCGTCAGGGTCAAAATGGTCGGGCCCGGATCCGGGAGGAGTTTCGGAGACTTTGTAATAGAGTGGGACACGCACGGTTTTCCAGTCATCCACCTAGTCGGAATAGAGTCTCCGGGGTTTACATCATCCCTCGCCATAGGCAGTCATGTCGCATCCATGATTAGGAAAAAGGATGATGAAAACAGTTGAATATATCCGCTCGCCCACATGGTTTTGAGCCATTTGCAAATAAAATGCCAGAAACGAAGGCAGATTGAAGGCAGCACCGTTCGTTCAGGCAAGAGTATATAAATATCAATAGTTTGCACTCAAAAAGCAGCGACGTTTCAGTGTTACTCATGAAGAGAAGCTCACGTGTCTGGAAGAAGCGCGGAAAGATGCGCTGGAAATGGCGAAAGAAGAAGATGAGGCGACGAAAGAGAGCACAGAAGATGAGGAATCAGTAAACACCTTATTTTACCGCCCCGGGGGTTTGGGGTAGTCCGGTATCCTCGCGGGCTCCAGTAATTAAAACTGAAGCGGAGAGGTAAAACGGTGGATGAATTGTTTCCAAAACTGACGCAAGGATGATGAAATACTGGAGCGATGAACCGTTTTAGAGACACCCGCTGATGTGGGTTCAAATCCCACAACCCCCATACAGAATTGGATCTGGCTGGATCAAATTCGAGAGCACCATGCACCTGGTAAACACCCGAATGCAAGCTTCCTGCTCATTGTGAAATCACCTACCGTTGCAATGCTTTTCAATTCTCGTGCCAACTGGCTCGTCAAGCCATGTTTACTGCGAAATTCACGGGACCGTGATGAGCGACAGGCTCCATGCTCCATACACAATACGTAAGACGGCCGAAAATGCATTCGCGTTCATCGATGCGCTTGGAATCAAGAAAGAGCATGTCATTGGCATCTCGCCTTGGGGATGCGCACTGCAATTGAAAAGCCAAATATCAGCTGCCGCCAGATTCGTTTAAGTTCATCTGCAGATGGGCAGTCTATGCACTCGGTGCTGCTGAAGTGGAAGTCTTTTAATTCGGCATCGGGATTTGGAGCATCATGGAGCAGCCGAGGATAGGGATCACGCTTGGAGACCCGGCAGGGATCGGTCCTGAGATAACTGCGAAGGCTATCGCCGCTTCCGGGTTTCAGCCCGATGGCCTGATCCTTGTGGGAAACAAAAGAAATTTCGAAGATGTTGTCAAGATGCTCCGCATCGACAGCTCTCTCTTTTCCGGAATCCAATTCATCGACATACCTTCAAAACCGGTTAAAATGGGCGAAGTCAGCAAAGAGGCGGGAAGGGTCGCCATACAAAGCATTGAGATGGCCACTTCGCTTGCTCTGTCCGGGAGGATACATGGCCTCTGCACTGCGCCAATCAGCAAGGAGGCGATAATACTCGCAGGTTCCAGATACATCGATCACACGACCATGCTTCAGTCGCTGACAGGTTCAAGGTCGGTAACAACAGTCTTCGAATCAGGCAGACTCAGGATAGTATTCATGACAAAACACATGCCGCTCAAGGAAGCTGTCGGGTCGGTCACAAAAGAGAATGTGGGGCGATCCATCCGGCAAGCTGATTATGCCCTAAAGTGCCTTGGTTCGGAAAGGAGGAGAATTGTCGTGGCCGCGCTGAATCCTCACGCGGGTGAGCAAGGCATTCTTGGTAATGAGGAAAAAGACGAAATTGCCCCCGCCGTCAAGGAAATGCGCGGCTTGTATGATGTTCACGGCCCACTCGCTGCCGATTCGGTGTTTCATCTGGCTGCGACGGGAGAATACGATATCGTCCTCTCCCTATATCATGACCAGGGGCACATAGCGGCCAAGATGCTCGATTTCAACGGGACCGTGAGCATGAACATCGGCCTCCCTTTCCTCAGAACATCTGTAGACCACGGAACTGCCTTTGACATCGCCGGAAGAGGCACTGCAGATGCTACGAGCATGCATAACGCCATTGTCAAATGCATGGTGTACTCGGCAAAATACCTGAACAACTTCAGGACAATTGATCAAAGTGCCATTCCATGATTGATCGGCAGAAAGCATGGCCATGCGGCGTTGCCTGCCAAAAGCCGGAAGAAGCAGGGGAGAAATGGCCACGTGGCTGCCTGCTTGGGCCCCTGAGACATTTTTGCACTTGTTTTCTGGATTGCAGTTCATGTGCGGTGGGCTGCATCTTGCTAAACCATTGCCTTCTTCGGACGCCTTTGAGTTTCCAGTGCAAGCGGGAAAATGACAACTTCCTCTTTTTTGAAATGTTCGAGCATGAACGATTCGAGCTCATTAATCGACTTCATGCATTCTGCAGGGTCGGCTTCGAACTTCCTCTTCATGTCGGCCATCATTTCCCTGATCCGTCTGTGCTCCCTGAACACCTTAATTGCTTCAGCTGACCTTTCCTTCCCGTAAACCTTTATCAGGACTGCCAGGACCGATGCCTCCTCATCAAGCATATGCTGAAGGAGTTCCTCATCGAGCGACTGGAGAAGACGGCCCAGACCTCCCGGATCACGGGCCGCAATCATTCCTGAAACGGCCCTAAGTTCGGACTCAACCTTCCTGTGCTCTCCTTCCAGCAGATCGATTAGCAGTTCCAGCCCGAGCTTCCTTGGCTTCATTTCAGTGACTTCCCGCATTGTCATTGTCGGCGGATTATTTTCATTGAATCCCTAATCGGTTTGGGGCCTGCACTTTTTTTTGCCTTCCTGACAATGACGTTCTGCAGCCCGGGAAGCCTTCTCATGCATTCTTGTTCTTCCAAGGCAATATGAATCCGACTGCTGTCACGACTGTTCCCGCGATCCACATCACTTCTCCCCCGATGGTCAATGGACCATAGAGGTAGAGCAGTGTGCTGCTTACTTCAGTAGCACTGTCATACGTTATGGACGGGGTGCTGTTTGAGAAAACAACTATGTTGTACGAGCCGGTTAGGTTGGAATAAAGCTTCCCAGGTTGCCCCAGCGAGTAGGTAAAGCCTGATGAAGTAACGTTTCCATCCTGAGAAGGAATAATGGCGTATGTGTTGATGCTGGAGCTGTTCACAAGGCCCATCGAAGACGTCGGCACAAGAAAGACGGAACTGGAAGTGTTGTTCACGTACAGAATGCCGGTCGAATTGGCCATGTTTATGCTCTGAGAAACAAACTCTCCGCCGGAATTCTTCGTGAAAGAGGCACTTACCTCATATTCATGTGAGTTCACCAGGTGTGAAATCGAAAGAGCAAGAATCATCCCTGCTACAAGTACTGCAACGCCCAAGAGGGCGATCTTCTTTTTCAAGTTCGTCGGGGCGGATTTAGGCCGTCCCCATCAATAACCTTTTTGTTGAATTGCCAGCCGCCAGGCACTGTGATTGCGATATCGGCTGTAATCCGGCTATTCGACAAGTTCGGGATTGATGTAATCAAGAATTGAAGCGATGAACAAATGGCTGCTTGTCATCTTCTTGAGTATGATCGCGGCTTTTTCGTAATTCCTTCTCCTTTCGTCCCCTCCAACCGATTTGAGTATTTCTCCGAGCTCTTCGTCAATTAGGCTGGCAACGAATCTTCCGTAGATTGGTCTTCCATCGGATGTTATTGTTTTCGCCCTTGCCCACTGCCACAGCATGGATCTGCACGCCTCAATCGCTGAGATGCTTGCCTTGCCTTCTCCGGCCGAAGTGCACTCTCCGGTTGAAAGGGATGAAGCCAGAAATCGCAGCACGGCATTTATGCTTGTCTTAATCCCCTTCATTGTCACTTTTGGCGTCGGTAATGTCAGAAGCCGGCTCCCCGTCTCATCATCCGTCGCAAATCTGTTAGCCACATTCGTTGGGCTGCAGCTGCTGCTAACATCAACCACCGTCCTGATATGCTCTTTCTCCGCGACTATGATGATGTCATTGCCGAGTTGGAACTCCCTCTCCATCTCGTGGCGGAGGCAATCACCTGCGCATTCATCACTGTTCTCACAAAAGGGTGGATGAGCTGATATCATGCCAGCGGAAGACAGGCCGCGCTTCTTGGCCATCCACGCTACATACCTCTCACACGCCTCCACGTACGCCGGGATTTTGCCAATTAGTGAACTTTCATGGAGCACGAAGCCTTGCGCGATACCGAAATGCCTCACGAGGCTGAAGGTATATCCCCATCTGTCAAAACTCATGCCTGTAGCTCTTCCACTCAATTCTGCCACTATTTCGTCAAGCTCAAAGACTGCAGTGATGTCATCCACCTGTATTCTGACTTTGATGAAGTTTGCAGGAAGTGCAAGCTGCATTTCAATATAGTCGAGTATGCTGTTCCACGCCCTTGCCTCAAAATGGCTTTCCATCTTGGGAAGATATAGATGCGGTTGTAGACCGGAAGAAAGCATTTCTGCAGAGGTATTGTATGTGAATATGCCGACATCGAACATACCTGCAGAAACAAGGCCCCCGTCAACAAGGACATGCCTTTCAGTCTGTCGCAAGCCTCTTGGCCTTACTGCCAGCGTGAATCCTTCAGTTGTTCCCTCCTCTTCACGTCGCCTGCAGACGTCCCTGGTTGCTTCGAGTATGTTCACGTGTCCTTCGACTATTGAATGCCAGGAGGGAATCTGAGAGTCGTCCAGGTCAGCCAAGAGAGATGAGGCACCTGACCTAAGGGCTTGCTCCATGGCTTTGCCATCGGCCGCTGCGAAGAGCAGCTCAACAGCACTGCTCTTGCGATTCGGCCGAGGCGGTTCGACCTGCCATTCACTTTTCCTTATGCCTTCTGTCTTTTTCGAAAATGCAGGCATCCTGCCGATTGACGCCTCGCAAACGGGCAGTTCTCCGACCGTAGGAAGATTGCCCAGCGCCCCCGAGAAGTCCCTGACCATGGCTGCCATGAATTCGAGTGCTCCATCGTTCAGGACAACGGAGTCAGTATCGGTGAAGCTTGACACAACAGAGGGACGGATTAACTGTATTGCGGCCTGCAATTCGCCACCAGTCCCCTCCACATTTTCATTGTATAAAAAGCGTATAGATTTTACACATTTAGTCAACATATTCTGTAGATTTTTCATAATTTACATAAAGTATGTAAATACCTTCGCTCTATGTCCAGTCGGTTCCAATATATGGAGATAAGAAAACTGCAGACAACGGCAGGCGGCACTTTCATGATAACAATGCCGAGGGAGTGGGTAGACAAGCTCAAACTCAAGAAGGGGGATCTTGTATCCGTTGAGCTTGAAGCAGGCGACATGATAATCAGCCCTGCAAACAGCCGGGCTGAGCAGCAGCCGCACTCCCTGGAAATAAGCGAATTCAGGGACAAGAAAATGCTCGATCTGTGCGTCACGGCATCGTATATGGTAGGACACGATGTGACCGAAGTCGTTTCAAATCGGAAAGTCGCCCCCGAACAGAAACGGTGGATACGGGAGACGGTGGACGGCCTGCTGGGCCTTGAGATATCAGAGGAGTTTTCCAATCAGGTCGTCCTGCAGAACCTTGTGGATCCGACCAAATTTGATCTTTTCAGGAGCATCGAACGCTTCTCAGCTACATCCAGGGCTGTCTTCAACGACGCCATCAAGTCTCTAGCCGAAGACGATATTGCACTTGCCCAAGATGCCTACGACAGAGGAAAGGACAGCACCAAGACCTACAGGCTGCTTTTCAGACTCGCCCTTCAGGCAGCTAACGACAAGAAGCTGAGGGTCCACATGAGGCTGCCCAATATCTCAGCCGCGGTGGTGGTCCTGCAATCAGTAAGGGAGCTTGGCAGGATAGCCTATTATTCGATGAGGATCGCACAGCATGTACAGGAATTGCAAAAGCGGCCAGAGAAGCCACTTGTTGCTGAAGTAAGCGAGATGGCCAGAATAGTGTCGGGGATGCAGGAACAGGCCACGAAGTCTTTCCTCGCTAAGGATTTCAATGCAGCCTCGAACGTAATGGATAGGTTAGAACAAGTGAGGAGTCTCAACGAGTCGGCCTACCTGCAGCTGCTGCGGGAAAAGGATGAAAAGTCTTCCATGGCGATTACGCTCATAGTCAGGGACATAAGGAATATAGCAAGCTATGCATCCGCCCTGGCCGAAGATGCGATATTAGCCGCATTCAATTGAGGGTGTTGCGATCGACGGGACTTTATCTTCTTAGCTTCGTATCCAGCCTGTCTCTCACGCCATCACCCAACAGGTTAGATCGGAA
>JAKAPY010000060.1 GCA_021811925.1 Thermoplasmata archaeon
TGAAGATAACTCCTTCCCCCTTCCTTATCCGCTTCCCGCTCAGGACGCGCTCGCCCACCGTCTTTCCCCTGCACTCGATTACATGTGCATTGACAAAGAAATCGGACAGCGGAAGGGCATCTATCTTCTTGCCCTCCTCGATGAAGTGGTACGGGGCATCAACATGTGTCCCCGTGTGGACTCCCTCCCTCAATTCGGTGAGGTTCACCTGATCACCGCGCTTCTTGCTCATGGCCCAGCTTACGCTGAATGGAGGATTGCCTTCGTAGATGGGCATCCCTTCCCTCAGTGCAACCGACACGTCTATTATCCTGCGCCCTCGGACCATTTTTTTCAGCTCCTGAGTGATGATGCCTTGGAAATATACCTGTCGACTGCATCGACGAAAGCTGCATGGCTCCAGGTCAGGGGTGAGACGGAGACGGGGTTGCCGTTGCGCGGGTCTAGCTGCTCTGCAAGTATGCCGCTCTTCATTGCATACTTGGCACTCCACTGAAGCAGCTCTGCCGCTTTTGAAAGAGATTTGCGATCTGCGGCCATTGCAGTGTACCAGTCCGCGAGCCACAGCGTGCAGATGAACCACGGGTTTCCCTGAACGTCCCCGTTGGCCGAATCCCTCTGGTACCAGTCTCCCTCATATCTCGCTATTCCACCCACGGGCCCCCTCACCCAAAGGCTGTCCCTTACAGCATTCATCGTGGAGACGACCATCGGGTCATCCGGCGGCAGGACGCCAAAGTAGAAGATTCCCGCCAGGCTGGCATCCACGGCGTCGTCCTCCTTTCTCGGCTCCTCGCCAGAGAACTGCAGCCCGCGCAGGAATCTCTTCTTGTCCCTGCTGTAGAGGTGTTTCACAATGGCATTCTTTATCTCCTCTGCTGAACGGAGATAGTTTTCAGCGTTGGCAGCTTCCCCGAACGAGTTGCAGAAATTCGAGGCGGCGAGCAGGCCCGCATACACCGCAGATGCGGTGAATGTCCATATCCCCCTTCTCTCCTCCCACAAATCGTAGCTGTCCAGTGGAAGGCCCGTGTCCCTGTCGACGTAGTCGCACATGAAATCCGCCGAATTCTTCACAAGCTTCCTGTACAGCGGCTTGACGAACTCAACATCCCTGTACCTCTGGAAGTGATTCCAGAGGGAATTGATGACGAGTCCCGTTTCATCCTCCTGTATGGGAAGCGACGGTTTGCCGTTGAGCATCCATGGATGCCAGCTGCTCGCGAAAGAGCCGTCGGGATTGTACTTCTGAAGGAAGTATCCCCTGCTGCTTATGAGTTCGGAGCATTGCTGGTAGAAGCGTGCGGCCGGCTCGTAGTAGCCCGCATTGTCCAGCGTCATGGCCACCAGCGCACCGTCCCTCGGCCAGATGTAGCTGTATGTGTCCCTGTTGAACCTGAGCATATCTGTGTCGTTGCCTGCAATTATGCCGCCGTGTGAATCAACATTGGTCATGATGGAAAGAAGGCTGCGCCTGTAGAGCTTCCCTATCCCGTCGTCCAGGTCCGCAAAGTTCTTCTTCTCCTTTGTAGCCCAGAGTTTCCAGTATGATGCGGTCCTGTCCAGGAGCTTCTGCACACCCCTTGATTTCACAAGGTTCTGCAGCTTGTCGATTGACTTGTAGTCCTGCCCGGCGGCCATGAAATAGAAGCCGTTTCTTGTCTGCCCCGATGGAATGATGAAAGTCAGGCCCATGACTGAATCGACGGAACCCTCTGAGATTGCATTGCCGGAAAGTATGCCGTCCTCTGCATCCTTCCAGGTACCCTCCTTCCCATCGAACTCCTTGAGCCCGCATGCGAACTGTGTTATGCTCTCCCCCTGGTCGGTGCCGCCGTCCATGATGAAGTAGCGCCTGTCCTTGTAGTGAATGAGTGCATTCAGCTGAGGGTCAAAGAATGCCGTGTCCCCGACGTCATTGCCGTACAGGTGGAAGTCGTGATGGAAGAAGAGTCGCACCTCTGCATCCGGCCCAGATATCCTCTGCACCGAAATGCTTCGCAGAAAGACGTCAACAACAAAATCGACCGCGTCGCTGAAATGCAGCTGGACGCCCAGCTCTTCGTTGCGGAGCGTCACATCTGTCACAAGCGTATCATCCAGGTATTTCAGGTTCCTGCTCCAGGCTGGTGAATCCACCCAGCTGAACTGTCCATTGACCCACACGCCTACCCTGAATTCGTGGCCCGCGGAGTGGTTTTCCCTCCCGATGTACGGGTAGTAGATATCCCTGATGATGTAGTTGCTGTCGAACGACACAAGCATTTTCTCGTTGCCAACAGGAAGGTCTCTCGGCATCCTATCACTTTGTCCAGTCTATTGTCACCTTGACTACGTCGGCACCCTTTTCGCTGTACGCTGCCGCGAATTCCTCCGGCGCAAACCTGTGAGTGACCATCTTTGCAAGGACGCCCGGGTATTTCTTTTCTATCGAGACCATGTCATTCAGCGCATCCCTGAAATAACTCAGGTTTGCATTCACAATGCCCACGACAACAAGATTCCTCAGCACTATGGAGCGCATGATCTGCACTGCGGGCATCTGGTATACCTGGGAGCCGCCCGGGATGCCGGTAAGCGCGATGATGCCGTTTGGCCCCAGCGAGGGAATCATGTCCAGACCCACAGCCGCATCCCCCGTCGCTTCGACAATCATATCGAACTGGCCAATCGAAGAGGCGTAATCGGTCAGCGAAGTTGTCTGCGAGTCTATGTGTTCTACTCCAGCCGATTTGAGAAGCAGGGCGCGCTCGGTATCGGCGCCATGCCTGTCTGCGGCCCATACCCTGAACCCCCTCACCTTGGCTATCAGTGCAGCCAGGAGTCCCACGGGTCCTGTCCCTAGAACAAGAGCCTTCTTGCATGACAGGCCGTCATTGCAGTTCCATGCCCACTCCACTCTTTTCTGCAGGTTAAGTGACTGTGTGATCGCCTTTTCGCCTATGGTCATGGGTTCTGTCAGGACGGCAAAATCGCCAATCCCGTCTGGGACGGGGGCGATGTAATCCATGCTTTCGACAACACTCTCGGAGTTATAGCCGTCAAGGCCCTTTATCCCCCTCTCTGTATAATTGCCGGTAAAACACATGTCGGACTGGCCGTGCAGGCAGCTCCAGCACGCACCGCATGATCTTCTGACAGTTGGAATAACAAGCTGACCCTCCTTCAGTCCGCTGCTCCCCGGGTCAGAGACAGCGCAGAGCGATTCGTGGCCGATGGTCAGGAGCTCCTCCCCCGGGGGTGCCTGGCCATAATATGCCGAGATAATTTCCCTGTCCGTGCCGCATATGCCAACCAGCCTTGGGGTAAGTGTCACGAGTCCGTCTTTCTTGGGGGGTGACTTCCTGTCGGTCAAACTGACCCCTGGCGATCCAGGCTTGACAACAATTGCCTTCATCCTATCAGTCCCGGAGAAAAGGTCTGATTAGATATCCATTGCTATCATCATTCATCCATCACCGGGGAAGGGGAAGGAAATGCGGACTGGAGATACTTCAGCTCATCTTCCCCCAGCAGGCTCTCACCAAGCTGTGCATTCTCCAGGACATGCTCGGGAGTCCTTGCCCTTGGAATAGGGAAAATGCTGTTGCTCCTTGATATCAGGTACGTGAGTGCCGCCTGCGCATTTGACTTCAGGTTGTGCTTCGTGGCGACTTCACTCAGCGCATCCGAGGAATTGCCACCCTTCTTTGCAAGCTTGCCGTGCCCTACCGGGTAATAGGGCAGCAGAGCAATTCCCTCCTTCTCACAGTGAGGAAGAATGTCATTTTCCACCTGGCGGTGGGACACGTTGTAATGCATTTGAGTCGAAGTGAGCCTGTACTTCTTTAGGGCGTTTTCAGCCTCAATCATCGATTTGAAGGAAAAGTTGCTTATGCCGATGTACCTGACTTTTCCGCTGTCGACAAGCTCCTCCATCGCACCCATTGTTTCGGAGATGGGGACTCGTCTGCTCGGGAAGTGGAGTTGATAAAGGTCGGCATAGTCAGTGTTGAGCCGCTTGAGGCTCTTTTCGCAGGAACGGATTAGCTTCTCCCTCCTGAAATGAGTCGGGAATGCTTTCGTGGCCAAGAAAATCGATTCCCTGTCCCTTCCCTTTATCGCACGGCCCACCAGCCGTTCAGATGCATATATCTCCGCGGTATCGATCAGGTTTATGCCGTTGTCCAGGCCAGTCTCGAGCGCCTTGAGAATCATATCCGCCCCGGGACCTCTCCTCAGCAGGGAAGCCGACAGAATCCACCCGAAGTCGTAATAGGTGCCCATCCCGATGACGGATGATTTGAATCCCGTCCTTGCGAATTCGCGGTACTTCATCGGGCCGTCCTACACAATACGGCTATAATAGAACAAGCAGGATAATTCATGCGGAATTCAGCTGCCCTGCCGAGGATGACAGGCTTTAGTAGAGGCTTCTACTCTCCATTGCCTTCTTGCCTGTGTGGTAATATACCGCCCATGCAAACCAGATGTTGAAAAGAATACTTCCGAAAATAATCAGTGTCACTGCAAGTGGTTCAGGGTCCATACTCCGTCCCTCTCAATATTGATAATCATGCAATTCCCTTCTATTATCCTTTCGCTTCAGAGAGACAATACGTAAGCAGGGGAAACTGGATGCCGTCCCTGTTGAGCGACCAGGGGCTCGTCCCCCGTGTGGCAGTTTGGAGGGTCAAATCGATGTCAATCGATGTTTGCTTCGACAAACAACGAATAAACCTACCTAATTTTACCGTGCTATAACGACACAATCTATATATAGAATCTCGATCACTGCAACCGGACCATGAAAAGTGTGAGTGCCCCGGTTTTGAGCGATATCGGTCACAGTGCCATCAGATCATTCTCTGTTTTGATCTGATTGGCCCGGCACAAATTTTCCACTGAGGGCCATTAAAATGAGAGGAGCAAAAGTTCTAGTCAACACTTTGAAAGAACAGGGCGCAAAGCTTCTGTTCGGCATCCCGGGCGGAGCGAACCTGGCGATATACGATGAGCTCCACGAGAGCGGCTTAAGGCACATACTCACGAGGCACGAGGGCGGTGCAGTCCACATGGCAGACGGGTTCGCAAGGGTAACCGGCACGCCTGGCATCTGTCTCGGCACTTCCGGGCCAGGCGCCACCAACATGATCACCGGACTGGGCACGGCCTATCTTGACTCTTCCCCGGTCATATGCATGACTGGCCAGGTTTCCACCAAGATGATGGGAAACGATGCGTTCCAGGAATCAGACAGTTTCGACATGATGATACCTGTCACAAAAAGCAACTTCAAGCTAAGATCCCCCGATGACATACCTGCTGTCTTCACAAAGGCCTTTGCGGTAGCCACAAGCGGCAGGTTCGGACCGGTTGCAATCGACATACCATCCGATACCGTATCCTCGGAATTCACCGGAGAAGCATGCCTCCCAGCGCAATTTGCCGAGCATGTTCCGCAGGTGAAGGGGCGGATTGCCGATGCAGTTGCCATGCTCAACTCGGCCTCAAGGCCCGTTCTTCTCGTCGGCGGCGGCGCCAAGTGGGCTAAATGCGGGGAGAGCGTGGTGGAACTAGCGGAGATGCTTGGGGCGCCCATGGTCACAACCGTGATGGGAAAGGGAGCTGTCCCGGAAGACCATCCACTCTCAATGGGAACCACAGGCATGCATGGAAGAAGGTCCTCGGCAAGAATCATGGAGGAGGCGGATGTTGTCCTTGCTGTTGCGACCAGGTTCAGCGACAGGACAACCGGGAAAACCAGTGATTTCATCCCCAAGGCAGGGGTCATACACATCGACATAGACAATGCCGAACTCGGGAAGAATGTAAGAAATGTCATCGGGCTGACAGGCGATTGCGCAGTCATCGTGCAGACGCTGAAGTCGATGCTCAGGAACAGCGCAGGCGCGAGATCCGGATGGACTGCAAGGGCCATTGCCATGAAATCATACTGCCAGTGCGACTTCAATATCCTCGAGAGCCCGCTCAAACCGCAGAAGGTCATACATGAGCTGTCGAGGCTGCTGCCCGACAATGCAATACTCACTACGGACGTGGGCCAGCACCAGATGTTTGCCGCTCACTTCTTTGAGGCAAGCGGGAAAAGGAAATTCATCACATCGGGCGGACTGGGAACAATGGGGTTCGGCCTTCCTGCGGCCATGGGCGCAAAAGTGGCTGAACCAGGCACGAAAGTAGTCTGCCTTACAGGAGACGGCGGATTCCAGATGACATTCGGCGAGTTCGCCACCGCGGTTGAAAACAACATTCCGGTGTTTGTTGTAGTAATCAACAATGGCAGCCTGGGCATGGTTAGGCAGTTCCAGAAGCAGTTCTACAACAATCACCTGTTTGCCGTGGACTACAGCAAATCCCCCGACTTCGTGAAGTTTGCGGAGGCGATGGGTGGTGCTGGTGTGACGGTGGAAAGGGAAAGCGAGGTGGCAGAGGCGATCAGGGCCGGCCTCTCGAGCAGCGTCCCCTTTGTGGCCGACATGCGGGTGGACATCAATGAGGACTGCCTGCCGATGACTCCGCCCTGGACCGGAAGGAACGGGACGATTTACGGAAGATGCAAATGGAGGGACATATCAGATGGTGAAATTGCGAATTTTGGCAAGTGAGGAAGAAGGCACTCTGCAGAGAACAATATTCGAATTCAGCAAGAGAAACATAGAGATTGAGCGGCTGCTGTACAGCCATGAAGGGGATCACGCCCTGCTTCATATCACTGTGAAGAGCGACGCCGATGCGATAAAGGTGCTCAAGCCACTGAGGAAGATACACGGTGTCATCGAAGTGCAGAATTCTGGAAGGGAAGAAGAAGCAGAAACGGGACGGAACAGGATGCCTATGACGCCGCAGGAAATGCTAGGGTGATAAGATGGTAAACACATTCTACGATAAGGACGCGGATACAGAAGCGCTGAAGGGAAGGAAGATAGCCGTCATTGGCTACGGAATACAGGGAAGGGCGCAGGCGCTCAACCTGAGGGATTCCGGCATGGACGTTACGGTGGGGCTGAGACGGGACGGGGAGAGCTGGAAACTGGCGGAGAAGGACGGCTTCAAGCCGCTTGCTGTCGGTGATGCGGTCAAGAAGGCGGACATAATCATGGTCCTCATACCGGACGAGGTGCAGGCGGATGCGTACGCAAACGACATTCACCCCAGCATGAGAAGGGGGCAGACGCTGGAATTCGGCCACGGCTTCAACATACACTTCAAGAGAATAGTCCCGCCGGAGGGCGTGGATGTTATCATGGTTGCGCCGAAGGGGCCGGGTGCAATGGTGCGAAACACATACCTTCAGGGATTCGGGACACCCTGCCTTGTTGCGGTGGAGAAGGATTACTCGGGCAATGGGCTGCAGACGGCCCTTGCAATTGCAAAGGGGATAGGCGCAACAAGGGCGGGTGTGATAAAGACAACATTCAGGGAAGAGACCGAAACGGACAACTTCGGCGAACAGGTTGTTCTCTGCGGCGGAGTTGCCGAGCTGATAAGGAAGGCGTTCGGCGTTCTCGTAAAGGAGGGCTACCAGCCCGAAGTCGCTTACTTCGAGGTGCTGCACGAACTGAAGCTCATTGTTGACCTCATACAGGCAGGTGGAATTGAGAATATGTGGGACAATGTCAGCAACACGGCCGAATACGGCGGAAGGACCAGGGGGTCAAGGATCATAGATGAGCATGTCAACGAAACAATGAAGAAGATACTTGACGACATCAAGGACGGTTCATTTGCAAATGAGTGGATGGACGAATACTACAGGGAAATGCCGACGCTGAGAAAGATGAGAGAGGATGCCAAGGGTGAGCAGATAGAGGAAGTCGGCAAGGAACTCAGAAGCATGTTTTCGCCCAGCAACGGCAAAAAAGCATAAGTGGAATGAAAACACATGCCTGCATTTGCTGCAGGCAGTGCCCGGTGGATTGAGTAGTGACAGCCGGTGCATGAGTCTATCAGTGCATTCCACATTGAGCTAATGCAGAACCGCGCAGGTGGTCTTGTGAAAGGCAGATTATCGGAGACAAGGGTTATCGTTACCGGGGGCAGCAGCGGAATCGGTTTCGCGATCGTCAGGGCTCTTGCGAAGGAGGGGGCATTCGTGGGAATGGCGGCAAGGGCGGGGCAGCGGCTCAAGGACGCAAAACAGATGTTAAGGAGCGAGGGGCTTGATGCATTCGCTGTTGTCCTTGACGTGGAGTCATACGAGTCTATCACCGAAGCGGTAAACCTGCTAAAATCGCATTGGGGCGGTGTTGATGTTCTCTTCAACAATGCCGGCATGGGCATGGACCAGTTCAACCCCGATTTCACCACAAGGGCCATGCCTTTTTACTCATTCACGCCGCAGCAGCTCAGGAGGGCAATGGATGTCAACTACCTGGGCTACTTCGCAGTAACACAGGCATTCATGCCTGTCTTCATCGAACAGGGAAAGGGCAGAATAATCAACATCGGCGCCGATGACCACACAATCCATGTGAGGGGTTTTGCACCGATCGGCCCCACGAGGGCCGCATCAAATGCACTTACGATGATAATGGCGAGGGAATTTGAGGGCACGGCCATTACAGCCAACCTTCTTACACCGGGGGGATTCGTCTCGGCCGCATCAATGCCCGGAGATGCGCCTGTGAGCAGCTTCGGACAGATTCTCAGCCCCGACATAATGTCAGACCCGGCAGCCTTTCTTTGCTCGAGTTATGCAGAAGGAATCAATGGTGAGCACATAGTCGCTGCATCCTTCCATGAATGGATTGCAAACTCCGGCTTGAAGGAAAAGTGGGACACTTGGACAGGCAATTCCCGTTGATTGCGTCTCCGGCCGAAATGCTTGAAAGCAGCAGAAGGGAAAAATGAAAAAGAATTAAGAAATTAAGTGGAAGATGTTTGCATCTACTGTTGCTTCTTCCTTGAACCAAGGTACCTCAGAGCCACAAATCCGACCGCGCCTCCGATTGCAAGGCCAAGAATCAGGAAGCCCAGGTTGTCAAGCAGGGCAGAAGATGCGGGTGTGGTTGTGGTGCTCACCAGCGGCTTGAATTGCAGCAGAACAGTCGTGTTGCCGTTAATGCTCACGGATGTTGTGTTTGAAGCAAGCTTGTATCCTGTAATGTTGGCAACGGAGAAGCTGAATGTCCCGGCTGCAGCGCTGAACACGGA
>JAKAPY010000061.1 GCA_021811925.1 Thermoplasmata archaeon
CCCGCTGCAAGCTGTGCAAGCGAGTCACTCAATGGCCTTTCGTAATCCATTTTCTTGAGTATGTCGTTATGCGGATCTATGCTGACGAACCTTGGTCTCCCCCCAACGGCAAATACAATCCTGCTTTCAGCGGCTCTTATTCTTGCAACTTCATTGACACGTTTCCCGCCCGGGAGGCACATAGAAATGTCAAGATCGACATTGAATACAGGCGTCATGGCATCCGTCTTCTGCGTTTGACTGAACTTGATCTCAACCTGCTTTTCCTTTTCATGGTAGGTGTACTTTGCCTTGAACTCCGGGTAGCCTGCAGAGTAGACCCACTGATCGAAGAACGATTGCATGTTTCTTCCGGTCGACGACTCTATCGCCTTCAGCAGATCACTCGTTTCGACGTTCTTCAGCCTGTTGTCCCTGCAATACCTGTTCAGTGATCGGAAGAACATGTCATCGCCCAGCTCCCTGCATAGCATGTTGAGGACGAGTGCGCCCTTCTGGTAAGTGGTCCTGTCGAACAGCTCAGTGGGAACAAGATAAGACCTCTGCACCACCGGTCTCCTGTAGTCCTTTGCATCTTCGGAGAAATATGTCTGTGCCATTGTGTCAAGGTAATATTCAAACTCGTCCTGTCCGAGGTCGTGTTTCCTGTACCTTGCCTCAAAATAGGTTGCAAATCCCTCGTTAAGCCAGATGTTTGACCAGTCCTTCGTCGTGACAAGATCTCCCCACCACTGGTGCGCAAGCTCATGAGCCACAAGCGGATGGCTCGGAAAGTCGTTTTCCGCCCTCCTGTCATGAAGCGTTTCATCCGTTTGGGTGGTCGCACTTATGTTCTCCATCCCGCCCCAGATGAAATCGGCGACAGCCACCTGCGAGTACTTCTCGTAGGGGTAGTCGACGCCTATGATTTCAGTGAAGAACTTCATCATGTCCGGTGTCTTGCCGAAGGAACGCCTTGCCTCCTCCTCCCTTCCCTTCTGCACGTAATATTCCACCGGGATGCCCTTGAAACTGTCCGCTATCTTCGCAAAATCACCGACGGCTATTGAGTTGAGGTATGATGAGTGCGGGACGCTTTCCTTCCAGTGATATGTCTTGTTCCCCTTCTCCCTGTTTTCTGTCACACCAGTGAGCGTTCCGTTCGAAACAACGATATAATCAGACTTCACGGTAATGTGGAAATCAGTGGTGAATTTCATGTTGGGTGCATCAAAGCAGGGGAACCAGTACTTCGAGTATTCATCCTCGCCCTGGGACCAGGCCTGGAATGGCTTTTCAGGCGTTTCGCCGTCGGGATAGACGAAATAGATGCCCGACTCGGGTTTGCCGCTGTATTCTATCTCGACTCGTGTTTCGTTCCTGTTTCCGCCCGCGCTGAATGTCAAGGTGTCGTCTATATGGCTGAATTCAACCGGCTTCCCGTCGCATTTGACGGAGTCAACGCCAAGTTCCCTGGCGTCAAGTGAGATGCCGTCGAGCACCAGTCCCTCGAGTGGAGAGAGCGTGTAAACCGCTTTTCCCCTTATCGTTCTGCCATCCAGATCCACCTCAAGATCCAGCGTCAGGTTGCTTATCCTGAAGCCCACATCCCTGGGGTAACGTGGGACGGCATTGGGCAATTCAAACCTTGAATGTATTTCATCAATCTCGCTGTTATCCCTCACCATTGTATCAGGGAATTCGGAATGAATATCCATGTAATATAACTTGTAGTCAGGTGCTGGCATTGACCATCGAATCCATTGGCTGGCCCATCGATGCTTAGTCCACCGGGGGCAAGGATTGGAGCATGTTCCAACCAGGGGGCATACGGGTTAAATACAAGCAGTGTAATCGGCGATTATACACACAGGGTGAAACATGTCACGAATGCATTCAAGCAAGAAGGGCAGGGCCTCATCCCGAAGGCCCATGGTCACCGCCAGCCCTTCATGGGTACAGGTCCAGAAAAAGGAAGCGGAGGACCTTATCGTCCAAATGGGAAAAATGGGAAGACAGGCATCCCAGATTGGACTTGCCCTTAGAGATCAGCACGGCATCCCAAATGTGAGGCTTCTTACTGGAAAATCCATCCTTCAGATACTCGCGGAAGCGGGGATAAAGCCACAGATTCCGGAAGATCTTGCCTCCCTCATTAAGCGTGGAAGGACTGTGACAAGGCATCTCTCCGAAAACAAAAAGGATGAGAGCAACAGGCACGGTCTGAATCTCATCGAATCCAAGATAAGAAGGCTTGTGAAGTACTACGTCCGGGAAGGCATCATACCTGCAAACTGGCATTATTCGTTTGAAGGAGTGGTTTGATTCCTGTCAGTGATACTTTAAATGAAAGGATTAATACCAATACCTTCGGGGCTGGAGGAAAGGGTCCGTGAAGCAGCCGACCTGATAGGTGGAGTGAAGCGTATCAGGGTCGTCAGCCATTACGATTCGGATGGAATAAGCTCGGCCGCTGTCCTCGCCGGAATGCTCAAAAATGCATCCAAACCCTTCCAGGTGACGATGACAAGGAGCCTGGATGCTCATTTCATTGAAAGACTGAAGTCGGAGACGAATGATCTTGTCCTCTTCTCCGACATGGGGAGCGGTCAACTAGACCTAATTGGCGGCATGAATACGAAAGCGGTCGTTCTCGATCATCACAGGGTAACGGAAGATACAGACTCCATAGTGCACATCAACCCCTCCATGTGGGGGTTCAACGGAACCACCGACGTGAGCGGTGCAACCACATCCTTCCTGCTTGCCCAGTACCTCGATGAAACAAACTGGGCGCTTGCGCCCTGTGCTCTCGCTGGAGCCTACGGCGATATGCAGCATCTCGGTGGATACAGGGGCATCAACCAGCTGGTGATGCAAAAGGCTCTCGAAAAGGGGCAGATCGAGGAACGACTTTCACTTTCACTCCAGGGGGGTAGTGCACTTGAGGCCATTGCCCTTTCGGCCGAGCCTTACTTCAGGGGCTACTCGGGAAGGAAGGATCTCGTCGCCGACCTGTGCTCTCAGATTTCAGTTGACCCCGGAAAACAGTTTGCCGATTACACAGATGCAGAAATGAGGAGACTGTCCTCGGTGCTTATTCTCATGCTCGCATCCTCGGGCTGTCCATACGAGCACATTTCACAGATAGTCTCAGTTCAGCATGTTGTGAAGTCATCGGGCATGACAATATCTGAGCTTTCCAGCCTGGCAAATGCCTGCGGCAGGAGCGAACGCTATTCCTTGGGCCTCGCGATGGAACTGGGTGACGGCCATGCAACCATCGAGGCAAAGGGCCTCCGGTCGCAGTACAACGGACGCGTTCTCGAAAGGCTTATTGCGCTCGAAGAGGGCGTGGAACAGATGGAGCACATACAGTGTTTCCGCTCCGACGACGCTTCGATCGCGGGCGCCTTATGCGGCCTGTATATGTCATTCATAGGTGCCAAGAGCAAGCCGACAGTAGCGTACTCGCTTTCGGGTGACAGTTACAAAATAAGCGCTAGGGGAACGAAGCAGCTTGTTGAAAAGGGGCTGGATCTTGCGTCCGGCCTTTCTGATGCCTCCGGTTCAGTAGGTGGTGTAGGCGGGGGACATGTCATAGCGTCTGGAGCAACAGTCCCGCGGGACGAGCTGAGAAAATGTCTGGGGCTGCTTGACGACATCACTGGCAAGCAGGTCAGAGGCTGAATTTCATCTCCACGTTACTTCAACCTGGTCTGTCCTGTACCTCTGGTTCACCACAGTGTCCTTCAAATCCATTCTCTGTCCCGAGCCGTACGCAAGAAGGCCATTCCATGCGATCATCACCCCGTTGTCCACAAGATACTTGAATGGTGGCTCATAGACAGAAGCGCCTCTTTCCGAGGCCATCGACCGGACCATGTCGCTCAATCTCCTGTTTCTTGCAACTCCCCCGGCCAGCACAACCTCGTTCTTTTCTGCCTGGGCAAGCGCCCTTTCGGTTACCTCGGTTAGCATCGCAAACACGGTCTCCTGAAGTGAAAAGCATAGATCCTCAATGCGCACCCCGCGACTTAGGTGGTGTCTTGCTGCAGTCAGTATACCGGAGAATGCAACATCCATGCCCTTGACAGAATAAGGCAGTTCAAGCAGCACGCTGCCGTTCTTTGCAAGCTCCTCAATTTTCGGGCCGGCATAGAAGCCCAGCCCGGCCATTATACCGAACTTGTCAAGCATGTTGCCAACGCCTATGTCCATCGTCTCTCCGAACACCCTGTACCTGCCCGTTGAGTAGGCTATTACCTGGGTGTTTCCGCCGGAGGCATAAAGCATCAAGGGGTCCCGCACGTTGTTCCCGAGCCTGCCTATCTCCACATGCGCAACGCAATGGTTCACTCCTATGAGCGGGATTGAAAGAGAAATCGAGAGTGCGCGGGCAGCTGTTGCAACGGTCCTGAGGCATGGGCCAAGCCCTGGCCCCTGGGAGAAGGATATCAATCCGATGTCGCTGTAATCAAGGTCCGCACTTTCGACCGCATTTTCAATCAGGCCGGACACGAGCTCTGCGTGGTGATTCGCGGCCTCCCTGGGGTGTATCCCTCCCTTCGGGGGCCTAAACATATCGCTTGCGTCTGAAAGGACCTGCCCTGAAGAGTCCACTATCCCGACACCAACCGTGTGGGCGGTCCCCTCTATTCCCAGGCATATCACGAGTCGTCCAATGGCTCTCATCCTAAAAAATCCTTGGAACTTCTCGTGCCGTTGGCTGCCGCCTGGACGACCAGGGCTGTTTCTGTTTCTGATCAAGAATGTTTATATCTTTGCCTTTGGATGGATAGGGTGTGAAGAATACGCAGAGTCGTTTCACAAAGCATGCTCACTCAGCAGACCTCGGAGCCACTGGTAAACTTGATTTTAACCAGGAAAGGAAGTTGCCTGCGTCCGGCATGGAGGCACGTGTATCGGGAGAACTCGATTCACCCGCTATGTTTTCATATTCCCTTGATACCGAAATGGACTACGACAGCATTTTTTCTGTTGTCAGGAAGGCAGTGAGGCACTCCATTCACAAGGAAAGAAGTGGCCTGGGGTTGATACTGTCAGATCTCCCCCCCGCGCTGGGCGCATTCTGGGAGGTAGGGGGCAATTACATCGTGCTCAACGAGTCTCTTGTTGAAGTAATGAAGAGGATGGCGAGGTCGACGAGGGAATACAATTCCTACATATTTGTGGTCCTTGCCCACGAATATCTCCATGCAATCGGATACATCGATGAGGTGGAAGTTAGGAAGGTAACCGCCAGCGTGACTGCCAACGCCATGGGAGTGGAGCATCCCGCAACTGCAATGGCAAGAGGCGACATGTGGCAGATGTACCCCTTCCTGAGGTTCGCGGCCGGAGGGAGTGGCAGCAGGGCAAAAGTAGTCGGAAAGTTCGACACCGAGTCCACTCGGTCATATATCTGGTGAATTAAACCGCAATTGCGGTGCACCCCTCCTGCTCGGCAAAAAGCTGCTTTGATGTGCCTGTCAGGCACCCTGTTTCCAGCAGTGAGGACTGCATGGTTACCCCTTTCAGGACAAAGAAGTCAAATCCACATCGGTGCCTTCAATCGCCGCCGGGCTCCTAAAGGCGGTCAATTCGGTGGGAACACCGGGATTGTCATTCGTGCAATTTTACTATTGAAGATTACTTATATTTGATGATTATAAGCTTTCACCTGCTGCAGTTGCTTCTGTCCGGGCTCATGGTCTAGTGGTTATGACGTCGCCTTGACATCCCGTGTCAAACACGGGTCGAAACGGCGGAGGTCTCCGGTTCAAATCCGGATGAGCCCATACTTATCAACCAATCTTTCACCAAATTTTGATGCATGTTTCCTTACCCGGTACAAAATATTACAACCCTAACTGAATGAGGGGTACGACTGGCGGGGAATTAAACAAGTTAGCGTCCCAACCATATTAGCCTATCAACGAATCGCTTACCGAAATAACACCATCGATGCGACTGGATCTTGTCTTTCTTACTGAGATACTCAGTCCATTTTACATCAAAGTCGGATAATGAATCTGTTGCGCACTTCATCAAAGCGTCTAATGTCGAATTGAGACAGTCTACCGATATAGAAGAATCGTTCAATCTATCTTCAACAACCCTGATTCTGGTAGTAAAAATATACAACAAATAGAGAATCCACAGCATCAAAATAAGGGCAACAAGAAAGGGAACAGGCGAATAAAAAAAGAGAGCCGCGGAAGCAATCGCTGCGGTTATCAGCACAATCGCAGTGGCTTGTATGTGTTGTCTCTCCCTTACTAAATCTGAAATTTGTAACGACAGGGCCTGCCGTTCATTTCCGACAACATCTATTTGTTCCGCCCTTGTGAGAGGCATATCACGACAAGGCTTAAGTCGAGTTTAAAATTTCCCCAACCGCTTAGATTCCCCCTGAAACATATTTGCCCCACCGAGACAGGATTTCTAATTTTATTCGGATGGCGGCCAGGTGGGGTCTAAGGGTCAGGATTCCGGGGGTCCTAACGGAGCGATAGATAGCTGGTTTCAGGGTCCCTGTGACCGACACTCCTGTTTTTCCCATGCCTGCCGGTTGATGCCGTTTCAGCGATTGTTTTACGGTACTTTTGTTATTTCGACGGCCCGGGGCAAGATTGCGGTTGCATTTTATTCAGGGAGGTGCAGCCCGCCAGCACCTGGACAAGCTGGCATTATCAAGCCATCATGGATATCCGTGCAGGGGGCCAACACCGAAAGTTAAATAGGCAGAGGTTCGGATTGCGATCACATTCAGGATGATTGAATGGCCGATCTCACACCAATAGAGGAACAGGTGGTCAAGGTGCTTGGAGAATTGAACGCGACGGACAGCAATGCGGTCCGGACGGCTGACGACATCACGAAGAAGTGCGGCAAGCCCAAGGGGCTGGTATCGAATGCACTTGTCAGCCTTACCCAGAAGGGTCTCATAAAAAGAGTCGCCAGGGAGAAGTCGGCAGGCTACTTCCTGATAAAGAAATGATTTCCACCATACTGGAAGAAAAGACGAGGGTGTGCTCGGTCATCCCTTCCTTCCGGCAGACAGGTACTCCCTGTACCTGTCTATGAAGTCAAACATATCTGCCACAATCCCAATGTCTGCATATTTGAAAATGGGTGCCTCGGCGCTTGAATTTACCGCGATTACCTTTTTTGCATATCTTATACCGACTACATGGTTGTCCCTTCCGGAGAGCCCGAGTGCAATGTACACTTCCGGTGAAATGGAATATCCAGTCAGCCCAATCTGCTGCTGTCTTGGCACGAAACCGCTATCAACTATCGGCCTCGTCGCGCCGACGGCCGCACCAAGCAATTCCGCCAGTTCCATTACTTCGGGCAACCTTTCCTTCGTTTTTACTCCTCTGCCAATGCCTATGACAACAGCCGATGAGGTTATGGACCTGAATGCCTCGGGCGTCTTTTCAAAGGATAGCCTGCTGTTCCTGCACCTGTCTTGCGCCTCAATTTTCCTCAATCCGAATTTTGAGGCAGAAACGCCCTTCCTGAACACTCCCGGCCTGACAGTTGCCATCTGAGGAACAGTTTTTGTGACAATTCTTGCTATGATCCCGCCTCCAAAGGCGGGCTTATGCTGTATGAGCCTCCCATCTTCCCAGTCGAGTTCAATGCAGTCTGCAGTAAGTCCCAGGCCGAGCCTCGCGGCGATGGTTCCCGATACCTCCCTTCCGTCGACGGTGGATGGGAAGATGACGCAGGCGGGAGCTTCCTTCTCAATCATTTCGGACAGGGTGTCGCTGAAAGGCTCATTCTCGCGGGTCGCAATTTGGCAGTACTCATGGCAGGGCATACCTTCGAGCTCGCCGGGGCTTATGTTTCCTACCATCCTCACATGCATGTGCGCCTTTGCAGAGAGCATCGAAATCTTGGAAGCAATCTGAAAAGCAACTTCCCTGTCGTTCAGTGCTACGCCCCACAACTCTTTCCTGCTTTCTCCGTTGAACGGCTCAACCTGCAGCGCGCCTGCTGCTGATGGAGATGCGTTCACAAGACCGTCTATGATTTTGAGCGACTCTTCGTTCAGCTGGAGGAAACTGACCCGCCTGCCGCTCTCTATTTTGACTGTATCAATGACGGACGTGGGTGAATCGCTTCCCCTTGAACCTGTCTGCAGCTCGTTCTCCCCTATGACCGTGATTCGCGCATCGAAATTGATATCGTCTTTACCCGGTCCTCTTGCCCTGTTTATCTTCTCACTGACCGAGAAAACAGCCGGGATGGGAACCCGATACCTGCCGATGCCCTCCTCGTTTTCGAATTCGACTACCGCGCTGCCTCCATCAATTTCAATTGAAGAAATTGAGGATTTGAAGGCGAAATGGAGCATTTCGGCCACCTCGGGCGGCACCTGGGATGTCTCCCCATCCAGTGTGTACTTGCCTGCAAGAATTATATCGGGCGCAAGTCCGGATGCAAACTTCGAAAGCACCCTTGAAGTAACAAGCGTGTCGGCGCCCGCATAGATCCTGTCCGTGATAAGGTAGCCATGATCTGCCCCCATCAGGATTGCTTCCTTCAGTATTTCTGCAGCAGAAGGCGGGCCCATTGTGGCAACCGAAACAGTCCCACCATGTTTTTCCCTGATCCTGATGCCCTCTTCGACAGCCTTCCTGTCGAACGAGTTCATAGTGAGTTCCACATTTTCTCTCCTTATTCTCATTGTAAGCGGGTCGAACTCAATCTTGTTAACGTTGGGAATTTGTTTTGCAAACACTAAAACATGCATCAGGCATCAACCAGGACTTCGCCATTTTCAGCTCTGACAGCATAGGTTCTGAGCGCAGTGGCCGTGCCGCCGCCATCTGGGTGACCAAGCGCTTCCCCGGTAGCCGGGTCGAAAGTGGCATAGTGGAAACCACACACCAGTTTCCCCTCCTCGAGGGCACCGCCGGACAGGTCATCACTCTCATGCGTGCAGTTGAGCTGTGTTGCGAACAGTTTTTCGCCCATCCTGATCAGGAGTATTTCGCCCGATGAAGTGGTCAGCCTCACAAGCCCGTTCTCGGGCAACCCGCTCAGGTCGGCAACCTTCTGCCAAGTCATAGGGGGATCATTCTGTACATGGTATTTGAAATTGTATAAATTGCGAGCATCGGCGTCCGTGCAATTTCAGGTC
>JAKAPY010000062.1:0-8303 GCA_021811925.1 Thermoplasmata archaeon
TTGAACAAATAAAACAGGAAGTGTCTGCTTGAGCATTGAATTGATGGGATTCATCATAGTCGCGGCCGCAGCCCTTGTGCTTGCGCTCATGATGGTACTGTCACCTGAAATTGTGCACAGCGCCCTCTATTTCGCGGGTGTGCTGATTGCAATTGCCGTGCTTTTTTTCCTGATGAACGCAGTCTATGTCGGCATAATTCAGATACTGATATACGTCGGGGCGGTTGTAGTGCTGATTCTTTTCGGTATCATGCTGACGCGGCGGAACATACTTCTTGGGTGATATCCGGAGGTGCAACAGATGGAAAGGCAACTCGTGGTTTCCGCAATCGTATCGTTCCTTCTTCTGGCAGTGATGCTTGCTGCCTTCTCCACCTACAACTGGTCCAGCATAGGCGCAGCAATCGCCGGGACATCCGACATCGCAAGCCAGATGTTTAGCCCGTCCGGATACGGCCTGACGCTCCTTATCGTCGGTGTTCTTCTTGGAGCGTCGATGGTTGGCGGAGTCTACCTGGCCAAGGAGGAGTGAAATTGATTCCTGTTTCGTACGTCCTGGGCTTTTCAGCGCTTCTGTTCGTAATAGGTGTATTCGGCGTGCTCTACAGGAGGAATGCGATAATGGTCCTTCTCTCCATCGAGCTCATGCTGAATGCTGCAAACATAAACTTTGTTGCTTTCTCCAACACAGCTCTTACTCCCGCTGCATCTGCGAACGGGCAGGTTTTTGCACTTATCTCAATAGCAGTTGCGGCTGCAGAGATTGCAGTCGGGCTCGCAATCCTGCTCGTGCTGTGGAAGGCAAGCGATACAGTTGAAATCAATGAAGTCGCGACTCTGAGGTGGTAAGGTGGCCCTAATGTTGCAGTCGGTCCCGGGTGACCCGGTCCTTTTCCTGGCTGCCTTTGTTGCCCTCGCACCATTCATCGGGTTTGCAGTTATATCTGTAATTCCTGCATCGCGTGCGAGGCTCATAGAGTGGATCAGCGTGCTGTCCGTCGGCGTATCGGCGGCTCTCTCGCTGCTGATACTGTTCTTTGAGTTCATGGGCAACGGAGTCGGCGTCTACCCTGTGGCTTATCAGCAGCAGTTCGAGTTCCTGAACCTTGGCTATGCCGGCGGAACGGCTGTGAGTGTCAACCTGGGCATATATGTTGACTGGCTCACAGTGGTGATGATTGCAGCTGTCTCTTTCGTGAGCATGCTCATCGTGATATACAGTGTCGGGTACATGCATGCCGAGGGGCGCAGGAGGAAGAGATATTTTGGCGTCATCTCGATGTTCGTGGGTTCAATGCTCGGGCTCGTCCTGGCAAACAACCTGCTCGAGCTCTACATCTTCTGGGAACTGGTCGGCCTCGGCTCCTATCTGCTGATTGGTTTCTGGTATGAAAAACCGTCAGCTGCAAGGGCCGCGAAGAAGGCATTCATAGTTACACGCTTCGGTGATATGTTCCTCCTGTTCGGCATTGTACTGCTATTGAGCATAGGGGACCACACGCTCGCATATTCACAGCTTTTCTCGGCCACATCGATAGGCAAGTTGAACAGTTCGGGCCTTCTCACAATTGCGACACTGGCGCTGTTTGGCGGCGCAATGGGCAAGAGTGCGCAGTTTCCGCTGCATGACTGGCTTGTTGATGCGATGGAGGGCCCCACGCCCGTATCCGCAATGATACACGGGGCCACTATGGTCAATGCAGGCGTTTACCTGGTAGCGAGGATGTACCCTCTTTTCACCCAGACCCCCTTCAGTTCCCTGTTTGTCGCCTTCATAGGTGCGTTCACTGCTCTGTTTGCTGCCACGATGGCCCTGGGCACATATGACATCAAGAGGGTTCTCGCGTTCTCCACAATCAGCCAGCTTGGCTACATGTTCCTCGCACTCGGCGCTGGTGCCTACATACTGAGTTCCATCGGTCCGACCACCAATGGTGTTCCAAACTACTCGCTTGGTTATTCGGCGGGCATGTTCCATCTCGTAAACCAGGCGATATTCAAGGCACTGCTTTTCCTTGCGGCAGGCAGCGTGATGCACGCACTCGGCGGAATACAGGACATGAGGCAGATGGGTGCGCTCCGCTCGAAACTCAAGATAACATCCATCACCATGCTTTTTGGTGCGCTGTCGCTCGCAGGCATATTGCCGTTCAGCGGCTTTTTCAGCAAGGATGCGATACTGCAGTCGGCGCTCTCAGGATTCCCATACTCATGGGTTTTCGTGGTAATCTGGCTCTTCGGCATTGCGGCCGCCTTCCTTACCGCCCTCTACATTTTCAGGCTCTGGTTCATGACATTCACCGGCCATTCGCGGGTGCCTGAAGAGGTGCACATCCACGAGTCGCCTCCGGTCATGACTTACCCCCTGGTTGTGCTTGCAATACTCTCGCTCGCGGTCGGTTTCACGGTGCTGGGCGTCGCCGGCTTCGGCATGGCCGTCCATTACCCTGTGACCTTCCAGACGGGCATCGTTTCCGGGCATACACCGTACACGGAATTCAACGGCGTGCTGGGCCTGCTTGCCGATCCGTTCACCTACCTTTCACTCGCCCTTGCACTGGCTGGCCTGTTCATTGCCTATGCAGTCTGGTACAGGGAAAGGAATTTGTCCGCATTCCTCTCCAGACCGTTCCCTCACGGCATTCAGAAGGTCCTTGCAGAGAGGTACTATTTCCCGCAGGCATACGACAAGCTGGGGATGTGGATAGGTTACGGCATCGCCCGGGGCCTCGACTTCTTTGACAGGAAGGCTGTGGACGGCTTCATCAACAGCGTCGGGGCAGTATTCGTCGGCGCTTCGCAGCGCCTGAGGAAATCGGAGACCGGTTTCGTGCAGAATTACGCTTCGGTGATAATAGCTGCAGTTGTCATCATAGTGGCAATACTGCTGCTCTTCCCCGGAATTGGGGTGTGAAAAATGTTTCCCCTGATTTCAATGATGATACTGTTCCCATTCATAGGCTTCGCACTCCTGATGGTGATGCCGGCCAGGAGCTACCTTAACAGGCTCACCGCCGTATTCTTCAGCGGCGTTTCGCTCGTACTCGGCGCATATATGCTCATTGCCTTCAACTATGGAAATCCGGTAATGCAGATGACAGAGAGCTATACCTGGATAAACACGGCCTATTTCCCCATCACGTACTCTGTCGGTGTGGATGGCATAGGCCTGCCGATGGTATTCCTTTCGGTGCTTCTCAGCTTCCTCGTGGTAGTGTTTTCTTGGGATATCACCCACAGATCCAACCAGTATTTCGCAATGCTGATGCTGACAGAGGTTGGCGTCCTCGGCGTTTTCACAGTAACCAACTACTTTGTCTTCTACCTCTTCTGGGAAGCGGTCCTCATCCCGATGTTCTTCATCATACTCATCTGGGGATCGGCAAGGCGTGTCTACTCGGCAACCAAGTTCTTCATATACACTCACGCATCGAGCCTCGTTATGCTCCTCGCTTTCTTCGCCCTCTACTTCGAATACCACCAGCTCAGCCCCACGCATGCATTCACATTCGACATGGTGGCAATCAACAAGCTCTCGCCTACCTTCCCCGCCTTCTTCCAGCTTATTGTATTCATCGGCCTTTTCTTCGGGTTCATTGTAAAAATGCCCGTGTTTCCATTCCACACATGGCTACCGGACGCTCATACCGATGCGCCCACCGGCGGCAGCGTGCTGCTTGCAGGCCTGCTGATCAAGATGGGCTCCTTCGGTATCATAAGGATAGCAATACCAGCCCTCCCGCTCGGTGCAAAGATGATCGAGGACTGGATCGTGCTGCTGGCGGTGGTAAGCATACTCTATGGCGCCTGGGTAAGCATGGCACAGAAGGACGTCAAGCGCATGATAGCCAACTCATCCATCAGCCACATGGGGCTTGTGCTGCTTGCAATTGCGGCGTCAGTGTTCACGCTGAATGACACTAACGGGTGGTCTATGAACACGATTGGTATTTCCGTGGCCGATTTTCAGATGTTCGCACACGGGCTCATCACCGCTGTCCTCTTCATGTCGGCCGGTGTCATACAGCACCATACGGGAACCAGGGACCTGGACAAGCTTAGCGGACTCGGAAAACACATGCCCCTCCTGTCCACATTCATGATGGCCGGCTTCCTTGCATCGCTTGGTCTTCCCGGTATGATCGGATTCGCGGCTGAATTCAGTGTGTTCTATGTGACATACCTCAGCTTCAATGTGTACCTTATCATACCCATCCTGACGGTTGTCATAACCCTGGGCTACTACGTCTGGGCGCTCCAGCGTACCATATTCGGACCAGAGAGCGACAAGCTCGACTTCAGCCGTATACACGACGCCAACTGGTTCGAGATCGTGCCGATGGCAGTTCTCATCATTGTGATAATAATATTCGGCATAATCCCGTGGGCAATACTCAATCCGATCAGCGGAAGCATTGCGCACTGGTACTCCTTCCTGGGAGGTGTAACGGTATGATTGACTTCTATGCCTCGGGGATGTCCCCGATCTTTGTGATGGTGGCAGGTGCCCTGATAATAGCAGGTGTTTCGTTCTGGGTATCCAACAGGATACTTGCCTCAATATCGATCGGGACGATGCTTGTCACATTGGCCCTTCTGTTCATGATACTGGGCAATGTTTTGCCAATTCCACAGACCTTCCAGAACGTCCTGACAGAGGATGCATTCGCAGTTGTGTTTCAGCTCATATTCGTGACCGTCGCCTTCCTTGCCGCTCTTTATTCCGTCAGGTATATCGAGCAGGACAGGAACCAGGGCGAGTACTACAGCCTTCTGATGCTTTCAGTGGTGGGCATGATGGTTGTGGCAGCATCGACAGATCTGATAACGATGTTTGTCGGCATAGCGCTCACGGGGCTCTCGAGCGCATCAATCACCGCCTTCAGGAAGCACGACAAGACTGGCGCGGAGGCGGCAATGAAGTTCTATATCATAAGCGCTCTTTCCGCGGGCCTTGCGCTTTACGGTATCTCCCTGATATACGGGCTGACACACTCCCTCCAGCTTTCAGCAGTCGGCCAGGCGCTTAACGGAGTGGGGCCATCCAGCCCGGATTACGGCACAGCAATCCTTGCAGTTGTCCTTCTGATTGCAGGCTTCGGTTTCGAGATAGCGATTGTTCCGTTCCACATGTGGGCTCCGGATGTGTACGAGGGATCGCCGACGCCTGTATCCGGTGTCCTCACCTCCGGGTCAAAAAAGGTGGGCATAGCCGCGATATTCAAGATATTCATGATAGCCCTGATAGGGCTGAGGGCGGAATGGGCACCCCTTTTTGCTATCCTTGCAATACTGACAATGACCGTCGGCAACTTGGCAGCGCTGAGGCAGGACAATGTCAAGAGGATGCTGGCGTATTCAAGCATCGGCCAGGCAGGATACATGCTCATATCCCTCCCTGTTTTTGCCGCTGCGTACAGCGCTGGCCAGCCAAGGCTCGAATACCTCTCGATTTCCTACGGTATCTTCCAGATTCTCACACATTCAATCGCAACGGTGGGTGCGTTCGGAATAGTGGCCGTGATGTCAACTACAATACTGGGCACCGACTACGACAGCTTCAGGGGGCTGTTCAAGTCTAACAAGGTCCTTTCCATCTCGATGACTATTTTCCTCTTCTCACTTCTTGGAATGCCTCTTCTGGCGGGATTCGACAGCAAGCTGCTTATATTCTCGTCGGCGGTGGGCGGTTCTCTTGTCAACGGTTACTCATGGCTCATTTGGCTTGCAATTTTCGGCATACTGAACAGCGCCGTTTCACTGATATATTATGTGAGGCTGGTCCGGAACATTTACTCGGACGCGGACGTGCCCGCCCCGGCATACAGGGTCTCAAGGTTCGCCGCCGTCGCGATCATAGTGGCAGCCGTAGCAATTGTTGTTATAGGCGTCTATCCGGGTCCGGTCATAAACGCATGCAACCAGGCAGCCCAGGCGCTAATGGCTGAAATCTGAAGGTCGAATGTGTTAAATAGATAGAGCATTTTGGCAAATATTGAATGAGGTTGATTCACGTTGGCTGAAGGAGAAGAGACATCCAAGGCAGATTTTCACTTCATAGTTCACATGGCCAACACTGACCTGGACGGCAACAAGAAGTCAGTTGTGGCCCTGATGAATATAAAGGGTCTTGGGAAGAGGGTCGCCGAAAAGGTGGCCAAAATGTCAGGGCTCGACAGGAACAAGAAGATAGGCTCATACAACGAGGAGAAATTCGCGGAAGTGGAGAGTGCCATTGCATCCATTTCAAAGAACTTCCCCGAATGGATGGTCAACCGGCAGCGTGAATTTGAAACAGGGTCCAGCAGGCATGCGATCGGGACGGATGTCGACCTTGCAGTCAGGGAAGACATCAACAGAATGAAAATGATACGAAGCTACAAGGGCATCAGGCATGAAACGGGCCAGAAGGTCCGTGGCCAGAGGACACGTTCCAACGGCAGGACCGGACTCACAATGGGTGTCACAAGAGCAAGGGCTGCAGCACCGGGCGCCGCCCCCGAGGCGGGAGCCGCCGCTGCTCCAGCAGCCGCTGCACCAGCGGGCAAGGCTGCCGCCGCACCTTCGGCTAAACCGGCGACAGGGAAACCGGCTGCAGGCAAGCCGGCCGCAAAGGCCGAACCGGCCAAGGAAAAGTGAAAGCAGGGGTGTTTGAATGGGCGACCCGAAATTTCCAATCAGAAAGTATGACAGGCCTTCCCATCCATGGGAAGGGGAGAGGATTAAGCGCGAGAGCAATCTTGTTTTCAAATACGGCCTGAAGAACAAGAAGGAACTCTGGAAGGTCCAGTCGTACGTCAGGGAGATAAGGAGGCAGGCAAGAACGCTTCAGGCAAGGAACAGGACGGGCGACAAGCAGAGCTCAAAGGAGACGCAGGCGCTCATTCTCAAGTGCCAGAGGCTGGGACTTGTCCAGGAAACAGCCGACCTCAACGACCTTCTGCTCATCGGCCTCGAGGATCTTCTTTCCAGGAGGCTGCAGACAGTTGCATTCAAAAAGGGAATGGCTCACACCATCTCCCAGGCAAGGCAGTTCATTGTCCATGGCCATGTGAACCTTGGCGGCAGGCGTTTCACCGTCCCGGGATATATCCTCAGGAAAGGAGAGGATGAACTGGTGACATACAGCGAACTGTCCCCCCTTACAAGCGATATGCATCCGATGAGACCCGAACCGGGCTTCGTCGGTGTGCTGAAGGAGGCAAGGCAGGAAACAGAGGAGCAGGGCAGGCCGGGCCGCGGCGGGCGTGGCGGCCGGGGCGGCCAGAGGAGGCCACCACTGAGGGGAGGACGGAGGCCGACACAACCTCCATCAGCCGGGCGTCCTTCTCCAGTAGCCGTAAAGGAAGCAGCGCCACCGGCAGCCGATGAGCCAGCCGATTCGGGGAGTGATTCGAAGTGAGCAAGATAGGCATCGCCAACATATATGCAAGTTATAACAACATACTGATAACCGTCACCGACATCACAGGTGCCGAAACTCTCGCAAAGTGCACCGGCGGGATGGTCGTCAAGGCCGCAAAGGACGAGTCGTCCCCCTACGCTGCAATGAGGGCGGCCGAAAGGGTTGCCGAGCAGATAAAGGAGAAGGGTGTGGACACAGTGCACGTCAGGGTGAGGGCGCCAGGCGGAAACAAGTCGCCATCCCCCGGACCAGGTGCCCAGGCTGCCATCAGGGCGCTTGCAAGGGCGGGCCTGAAGATCGGAAGGATTGAGGACGTTACCCCTGTCCCGCATGACGGAACAAAGAAGAAGGGCGGAAGACGCGGCCGGAGAATGTAAACGGGTGCATCGATGGACATTGAAATAAGGGAAATGAGGGAAAATTACGCCCGTTTCGTTGTTTCCGATGCAAGCCCTCAGCTTGTCAACGCCCTCAGACGGGTGCTCATATCCGACCTGCCGAAAATGGCATTACACAACGTTGAATTTCACCTCGGCCCAATCATGGGTGAGGACGGGAAGGAATTTGAAAGCGTTACTCCCCTGTTCGACGAGATGATAGCGCACAGGCTTGGCCTTGTGCCGCTGCCGACATACCTCGACGAGTTCAATTTCCGCGCCGAGTGCACATGCAAGGGCGAGGGATGCCCGAGCTGCACGGTAATGTATTCCCTGAACAAGAAGGGCCCAAGCACAGTCTATTCGGGCGATCTCGAACCCCTTGGCAGCGACAAGTTCAGGGTCAAGGACGAGTTCATACCCATTGTTAAACTTGGCCCGAACCAGGCTATACTAGTATATGCGACGGCCGAACTCGGGACGGGAAAGCATCACGCGAAGTTCCAGGCGGTCCAGGCCCC
>JAKAPY010000062.1:8313-9047 GCA_021811925.1 Thermoplasmata archaeon
CTACAGGTATTACCCCAGCATCAATTTCAACTACGACAAGCTCGACGTCGAAAAGTTCGATGTGAGCTGCTGCCCCGTGAAGATACTCGAAAAGAAGGATGGCAAGATTGCCGTCACCGACGTCGAGAAATGCACTCTCTGCAAGGCATGCGTCGACGAAGGGTCGAAGGGGGCAGTGGCTGTCACCGGAGACGACACAAGGTTTGTCTTCCAGTTTGAAACAGATTCGTCTCTTTCCGCTTCGGCAGCCCTTTCAAAGGCAGTCGAACTCCTTGAGAAGGGCTCGGCGGAGCTTGTAAAGGCCGCCTCAGCGCTTTGAGCCGGAAGCTACGGCCAGAGCAATATCCATCATGTCTGCCGTGTTGATGGCAAGGGTTGCAGCCTCTCTTGCACTCCTGCTCCTTGCGTTGACAGCTATGCCCATTCCAGCGTGCCTGAATACCATCGCATCGGAATCGCTGTCGCCCACGTGAACAACATTGGCTGGTGCCACACCCTCTGTCCTGCATATGTCACCCAGCCAGCCGATCTTGTCAGCATGCACATTCGGTGCCCTGCATATCCTTCCCTTCCTGACTGCCTGCCTTGCGCATCTGAATCCGTCCAGTCCGAAAGCATCCCGATACCAAGCGCACACATAGCCGGGATTGTGCGTGAGCAGGTAGGTCCTCATGCCCTCACCTTTCAGCAAAGCGATCCCCTTTGCTATGTTTCTGATAAGCGGTATTGTCTCC